>JBHLPL010000092.1:0-7644 GCA_048939465.1 Promethearchaeota archaeon
AAGTGGAAGCGTATCGGAACCTAACGTCAAGTGATTATTTGATTTCATAAAGAATACAGAGGATTTGGTTTCTCCCACTTCCACATCCATGGATGGATTTCACGGTCTTTGACCGCAAGTTTTAAATCTCCTATGAAACTGTACTAAAAACTATGCCATTATATGAAAAACCTCATGAACACCACGAGCAGCATCTTTGTGAAAAGATCGGGCACGGTATGACCATAAGTGAATATAAAAAACTTGTCACTACCAACCCAAGGTGGATATGCCGGATATGCGGGCGAGCAGCAAAAGAAGCGGAGAATCTTTGCGATCCAGTGGCACTCTTCTAGACAAGAAGATTTCAGTCACAAACTTGCCTAAATCCCCTCTTTTTTTGGCCCATTTTCAATTTAAGTAATAGTCAGACTCACGTGAGAAAAATGCAGGAGTTTTTGTGTCCTTTTTACGAGAGCAAGGATGTAAGAAAAACCACGGACGCAGTCTCTTCTGATGGTACGATCGTGTTGAATTACCGTTGCAGCTATTGTGGCGAAGAATTTGGGCGGCTAGAATAAGGAATACCCCCGATGACCCATAGATTACTCTGGTTCATGCTCTCGGCTAATAAGATCAAACCTAACAAGTTGATTTCAGAGCTTTTAACTCGTCGACTATCGCTCGGTAGATAATTGGTTGCCACTTGCCTACTTCTTCGTCAGAAAAACCCAGGATCTTAAGGAAGAACCGATCCAACTCTACTCGTCCCCAGAATTTATTCTCGAATTGTTCCAAGATAGACGGGAACTTGATCTCTCTTAGCTTGTCAAATAGCGACAAAAGATCTGCGATCTCTGATTCTTCCAACGATTCTAGACTGATGAAGTCGAAACGTTCGAAATCTTCTTCCTTAATGTCCACATACGTCCCTGTTGTCTGCTGCATATTTTGAAGAAGTCTGACTACGCTAATTACTGAATTTAAGAACAGGCAAAAGATCTTGCTCTCAGTCTTCGCCGCTCTGAAAACTTTGAAGGCATCGGTGGGGATTAAATCCACTTCAGAGTAGAGGGACAAGAAATGAGTGTTCTTCGAAGTCGGACTGAATCTTCTAAAAACAGTGACGTACGTTTTCTTCTTCCTTTCCTTTTCAATCTTGGTCCAAGGAATTTCCTTTCTGCCGTATTCTGAGGCTTCTATTATCTTCTTCAGAGCTTCTTTGGAAGGAGATCTTACAATAATGTAGTCGTTCAGGTTAGTCACATCAAGTGTGTCGAGCCCAATAACTGTTTTCAACCCTTTCTCTACTGCGCTAACTGGAAGTTTTATGATTTCTTCAGTAGATTTTGACTTGAAAAAAACATGTTTGGTATCCTTCCTAAGAAAGACTAAGGAAGCCCGGACAATTCTCCTTTTATTGCGCGGGTCTGTAATGAATAGTACTTGAGAAAGCCTTTCCGGTGATGTGTGAAATCCTTCCATTATCTTTCCAGTGGGAAAGCTAGTTAGCTTGTTTCTGCTCCTTGTTCTCACGGCTTTCAGGAATCTGTCAACACCCCTCATGTTTTGTGCACTGAAACCCCAAATGAATTCCATCAGATTTTTCTGCGTCAATTCTCGATGACTGATCGGTATTACTTCCACTGAATCGCAACTGAAAATATCGTGAATATTATCTTTTATCCGGTTTATTTTGTCAATAAGGGACTTAACGCCGCTATCGGTCAAATCCTTCAATGGTTTCTTTATTAGTACAAACATAGTCATGTCACTGTCGCTTGGCTTTGTCTTTTCCAAGATTACCAGAACATCTCTGAATGCTGCCAGTTCACTGAATGCCAGATTTCTCGTTGGTTTTATGATATACAACATTCGATAGTTATTGAGTATGAATGTCCTGATCTTTTGCGTAGCCTTGCCTCTACCGATGTTTATCGGAATAACAGCACCAATTCTTCCCCCTTCCCTGACCAGGTCGTCAGCAAGGGCTAGGAACGGACCCCACAGATTTACCTGACTTCCGCATTTGGACGTTATTCTACTGAGCCTGTCCAGTTTCTTCCTGTAACTGGAAGGTATTTTCTTCCTGTCTGTAAAGGGAGGGTTCATTATCAGGACATCGTGCTGTCTCACACGGAACTCTTTCCTACCGATCTCTGATTTATTTTGACTGGTAAGAAGCAGATCCTTTTTGCTGCCAGTTTCGGAAAATGTCAAAGCGGATTTAGGAACACTCTTCATTTTAATACCGTTTGTCTTCAATCTATCCGCTTCATTCGATAGATCCAGAGAATCGTAGACAGCGATCCGAATCTTATCGTATTCTGCCTCCGGATTCCGAAATGCCAATCTCATCGCAGCGATTTTTGCAGCAAGAGGCATTATTTCAATTCCTGTAAGTTGCTTTTCCAGAAATAGTCGATGTACTCGTTTTGCTTCCGTGTTGTTTGTTCTTTTCCTACCGGCCTGCTCCATGAATAACTCCAGTTTTCGGTCGTATGCAGCAGTAAGTAGTGAGCCAGAACCACAGGCAGGGTCTATTACCGTACTGTCCCATCTGCCAACAGTCAGCCCTGCCAATATCTGGGCAGCTGTGGAATTCGTATAGAATGTAGCCAGCAGTTTCTTATCGCTGGCAGACAAGCTTCCCAACATTCCGGAGACGAGTTCCTCTATTTCATTCTCGGTAGTCTTAATAGGTATTCCCCCAACTTCCTCTCCGATTAATGGAAATCCGACATTCAATGCCCGGAGGCGATACGTATTAGACTATCTTAGAACCTTGCTGAAGAATCGCTCAATCTCATCTTCTTCAAAACTCAGCCACTCAGAGCTGAACAGATCCAGATAATAAGGAAAGAGCTCAAGATCTTGGAGCTTCTTCTTAAGATCCTTTATGATACCCCTAACGTGGGCAGGATCCGTCAGTTTCTTCTCCTTCACCACATATTTCACTTTCTTTAGGTAATAGCTCTTGATGTTCTTCATTTCCTTGTCCTCAGCATAGAGCCCGAGGGTAATAAGAAGCACCGTCAAATAAGATGCGATATCGGTGCCCTTATTCTCAAGAATCGTTCTGACTATCTCCTTATCCAAATGGCTCTTTGAAGGCGTCTTACCCATATCTACGATCTTAACGCCTAATTGATATAGACTGTCCAGCAGAGGTATCAAAACATCGGGTCTGTTCGATTTGTATTCCGCACAAATGTTCAGGAATGTGGTAACCGCCTTTTGATATTCAGCACGCCAGTCTTTCCTATTAATAAGATAGGCCGCAACGTCTGAGACTATCTTCATGCCATTGTTTATGATCTTATCGTATTTGAGTTCTGGATAAGTATTATCCTTATTTGCCAGTCGTGTCAGGAGAGTGCTGGTCGTGTCATATAGAAGATTGAAAGCGTCTCTCGAATAGGTTGGATAAGTATTTATGAAGTTTATGAGTTCGGTGAATATCCTGTTAAATCCACTATGGTCAAAAAATGGTGCTAGCGCATCGCCATCCAACCTGTGGCTTAACACTTCCTGGTAAATATCATGTATTTGATCTGCAAAATCCTCAACTAAAGTGAGACGCAAGGCAACCGTTGCATAGCCTATTTCCATCATGGATGAATTTAGGGTTCCCACGTAGTAATCGAGATTGCTTTCAATCATTACCCTTTCTATCTCTGTAATCGATTTCATTATGCCAAGATCGGTGTGAAGTTTCGATTTTAGAGATTCCAGAGCAATCTCCTTCAATGCTCTTACCAAGATCGTAACAACTGTTGGATAGCCTTTCTCTGCGGATTTAACAGCGATGCTAGTAATACGACGTGTAAGCGGCTCAACCAAAAAGACCCCAACTCTGAGCTTCCTAACGGACTCTCTGCCGATGACCCCCAAAACATCTGCAACTCTCTCCAGTAGAATAAAATTATCCGCGCTGAACCCGAGTCTGGATGCTGCCTCCAACGTATTGAGAATACGTTCAAGAAAGGCATCATAGTTTGTCAGATCATCCTTCCTGATGCTTATGTACTCATTAGTAATATCCAGAACACTGTTGAATCCGTAATCGTATGTTTCGAATTCTAAATCCCTGCAAGATTTCAATATTATATCAAAAATCAGAGCGACTTCATTGTCAATGTCACCTTGGAATCCATCAGTCTTGTGCAGTTTCTCCCGGTAGGCTTGATGCAGTATTACCTGGTGCCGGATCAGCTCCCGATCATCGGAAAGTATCCTTTCCAAAGACTCGGTAGAGAGTCTGCTCATTATTTCTACAACTTCATTCTTGTTGTCTATGCTATTGATTTTGCTCTTGAAATCAGACATTACATCGAGACCAATCTTTCTGATCGAGTCCAGTATCCTCTGCTTAACCCGATCAATTATCTTCTTCGGGTTAATCATGTCAGGAAAGAAATACAATTCAAGACTTAGTACAACAAAGTAGGAGACAAACATGACAAAACCGATATCCAGCATCAAGGGGGAGGTATTTGAGATATTTAGCAATCCAAATGCAATAACAGACAGAAAGAATATGAAAGAACCCCATATCACTGAGTCTTTTCTATAGATGGTAAGTATCTCTGGAGAGTATTGAGCCGCCGCATTTTGGACGACCACAAGTATTAATGACGAGGAGATGGCCAAAGTTGTAGCCACAGCTGCAACACCGACTGAAAAGAATTGGGAATAGAGCGAGACGTCAAAAATTGCGCTGATACGAATGGAACCTAAGGGATAGAAAACCCTGAGCCCTACTAGGAGGATGATACCAACTGTTACCGCAAAATAAGCCCAGGTCCTGGTTGTGAATCTTTCAAACATTAAGACTATTCTCCATTTCAATCCTTATAAGTTTGAGCTTGGTCTTCCAGAATCAGCTGAGAAGGGAAATAAAAAGAAAAATAAGCCCGATGCGTTTACGTATTCTGGGTGCCACAAAATGATACTCCTCAAGTACGATAAGGGAAGCCTTCTAATTCAGGGAAGTATCGGAACTCCGTACGGGCAATGGGACCCGAGGGTGGGATGCTTCAGGGCCATGGCTCTATACTATCCTGAAGTCCTTGCGTATCTTAAGAGGAGTCGTCTGGAGTATAAGGATAAGGCAGCCAGTCCACCCCCGATAGATACTCTCAAGAGCCCAGTCAAATTACGACCTTATCAGAGGGAGGCACTTTCCGCGTGGTTCGCTGCAAACAGGCGGGGTGTGATTGTTCTACCTACGGGGGCTGGAAAGACCCTTGTAGCAATCAAGGCTATTGAAAAATTAAATGTATCAACTCTGGTGGTGGTGCCTACTCTTGACCTTTTGGATCAATGGAGGCAGCAACTTACTCAGTTATTTGGAGTGGAAGTAGGAGCTTTTGGCGGGGGAGAGGATACGCTGAAAGCCCTAACCGTATCTACCTATGATTCAGCTTACATCCGTGCTGAGCAACTAGGAAACAAGTTCATGTTTATCATCTTCGACGAGGTTCACCATCTTCCAGCACCCAGCTACACGCAGATAGCAGAGATGTATATTGCCCCCTACAGAATGGGGCTTACAGCGACCTATGAAAGAGAAGACGAAGGACACGATGATCTGCCAAGACTGATAGGCGGTCCTGTCTATCAGCTCGGAGTGGATGCTCTGGCTGGAAAACATCTTTCTCCGTTCACCCACGAAAGAATACCGATAAATCTTACGCCTGAAGAAATGAAGCGGTATGAGGAGGATTATCGTATTTTTAGAAGGTATCTTCTGCAAAGTGGAGTAACGCTCCGAAGTAATGAAGATTTCAGGAGATTCATTATGAGGACGGGAACCGATCCAGCAGCTAGAGAAGCTCTGTTGGCGAGAAACAGAGCCATAAAGACTGCCTTGAACTCTGAGGCGAAAATCAATATCCTGGCAGACTTTTTGAAAACGTATGAGAAAGAAAAAATTCTGATATTCACTCGATACAATCAGCTTGTCTACAGAATAAGCAGTCGGTTTCTAATTCCCGTCATCACCCATCAAACGCCTCGGGAGGAAAGAAAGGAAATCTTGGAGAAGTTTAAGAACGGGGAATACAGAGCAATTGTTACCAGCCAAGTTCTTGACGAAGGAGTGGATGTTCCGGATGCCTCCGTAGGCTTCATACTGGGAGGTACCGGAAGTAGCAGAGAGTATATCCAAAGGCTGGGAAGGATTCTAAGGAAAAGGCCTGGAAAGAAAGCAAAGCTCATTGAGCTGGTATCCCAGCAGACAATAGAAACCAGAATGAGCCAGAAAAGACATCAAAAGAGGGGGAGAAGAGTTGCTTCCCAGTAGCTTGTTGATAACGAGGAGATATCGGGATAAGATATATCCTGTCTATGCCAGGCCGAATAAAGAGAATCTGGACATTTCAAACTTGGTCATTCGGACGTATGAAAATCATACAGGAAAGACCAAGGGGGAATTGAATGAAACAATAAAGGAGATCGAGGACCTTGGTTATGACTATCGTTATGTTAGAGGACTTTCGGTTCTCTTGGATAGACGCTGTCATTTCGAATCAAGGGCCTCTATTGATCCGGTTGAGGTCAGAAGAGAAGTCTTTGGGATTGCTCATCAAGGGGAATTACCCGTCACCGAAGATGCCAGGACCGCTATTCTCCGAAAAGCGGCGCTGAAGTTGGGAATAGGAACAGAAGACCTGGAGGAATCACTCTACGCAGACATGGAGGACAATCTTCTTTTAGCAGAGTTCACACCGATGGATCCTGTGGCTCTCATAAAGATGTTTAACATCAGCCTAACTCAGACTTTGCTTTTCTACTCCACAGAACTTGTTTTCACGACGAAGGGAGGTTGGCAGGAAATCTTCAGACAGATCAAATGGTTGGGGCTCATCCATAGCATACGGAAAGACGAAGGAATCTTTCAAGTGAAGGTTGACGGCCCACTATCCCTGTTCAGACTCAATCGAAGATATGGTACAAGGCTGGCTAGACTCCTGCCTACAATCATTAAGGGTAAAGAGTGGGAAGTCAGAGCCAAAATATTGCGTCATAGGGCTGAAAGAAGGCTGTTGAACCTTGAGTTGAGCAATGAGAAACATGGAGAATTCGTTGCTTGGCCCGAATCACTCAGAGAGACAGAATCCTATGACAGCCAAGTTGAGGAAGATTTCGCTAATCGGTTTAGGGCTCTCGGTACTGGCTGGAAGCTTGTAAGAGAACCTGACCCCATTCCGGTAAACAACCATGTAATGATACCCGATTTCAGTTTTCACAAAGCTGGTATGAAGATTTACCTGGAAGTGATGGGGTTCTGGACGCCGCAGTATCTTAGGCAAAAGATCAAAAAATTGGAGAAATTGGAGAACATTGACATAATTATTGCAGCAGACAAGAATCTTGCATGCCAGAAACTGGAGGAAGTTGGAAAAAGGATGAACATAATCTACTATAAACGCAGGGTTCCACTGAAACCTATCACAAGTTATCTGAAGAGGAAAGAGGATCACCTATCAGCAGAGCAGACTGAAGTGCTGCTGTCAAAGGGGATTCAGATTCAGGCCCCAGTCATAGAAGTCAAGGAACTGGCAAGCAAGCTGGGCGTCTTGGAGGAAGCTGTCAGAAAGACCCTACAAGAGCAGCAGGTCAAAGGGTACATGCAATTGGGAGATATGCTCATAAAAAGAT
>JBHLPL010000017.1:0-24765 GCA_048939465.1 Promethearchaeota archaeon
CCGTTTTGTAGATTATAGTAGGTGCGTTCGGCTCAAAAGCCATCTTCTTATCCTTCAAGGATCCTTTACCGGTAAGGTAGAATCCTTCCAGGAGCCAGCCACTGCCTCCCTTTCTCCATTGCCATTTTTCACCTTTCCGTACAAGTGTGACTAGGCCTTCTTCCCCCGTGATCTCCATTTCTTCTTTCTCCGAAGGAATTTCATGATGAAATCAGAGGACTTTTTGGAGTCATTATTATTCCTGTTCTCTAATATAATTCCTTTGGAGGCTCAGCTTAGAATACCGATTAGGGAATCGAATGAAGAGGTATTCACCGCAAAACGCTGAAAGACAGGAGTGTTTATGCCGAAAGAATCCTATTCTTCACTCTTGAAAGATGATAGAAACATAGCCTCCTGGGCCAAAAGTCCCAGCAAAATGAGCGCTTCTCTACCCTGTTCACTCAAAGCGTAGTTGCTACCGATCTTAAGAATAAGTCCTTCTTTCATTAGGGCATTGATGTGATGGTATAACGAGCCTCCCTTCTTGCGAATGATTCTTCGGATTTCTTTGACAGATCTATCTCTTTCTCCCAAATGCACCAGCATCTTCAGTCTCTCGATACTAGACATTGTCTGAATGAAATTCGACAGTTTACTGAATGTGTCATCAGCATAGCCTCTGGCATTCCCATGAGTCAGCGTACTATCATTGTAATCGTAGGATTGGCTATGAGCAATTAATGGCTGATTACGTTTGTATTCTGTAGCTACCAGAAATATGAGACCCGATTTTGTGGTCCTTGATGCACTTATAGCCTCAACCATCATCTTCTCTAAGGCGCGGGTCTTTGCAATATCCGGATCCACTCGGAATACAGATACATCAGGTTGTTGAGTCTGCAAAAGCATGTCACCAATTTTATCGAGCTGAAGTTTTATACCTTTAACATCAAGAGAAACACCCTCGAGTTCAGCAATCTTGTTTCTCAGTTTGGATATCTCATGCTTCACAGCCTCCATAGAAACCACTTCTGTAATGTTAGTACAATCGCCTGTATTGTTCATCCAAATATCTGTACTTTCAGTCCTAAAAAGTTTGCGTTTTGAGCTTGGTTTACAGTTTTCTGTATTCATTGTAGAGAAAAGGCCGACAAAAATAATATCTGGACAATTGGCAATACGAATTAGAAAGACCGCCCTGACCACAATAGTGAGTGCCCTTCGCACAGCAGAATTTAGTGTTGTTAATTTGGCGAATTTGCAGGAAAAACATGGCTGACCTAAAACACTTATATTTGATCATTACCTTATTAGAGTGCCGGAAATTTTTTGAGAAGCTAAAGGGTAGAGACTCTGAGGTTACGAATGATCTGAATCCTAATAGGACGCACGTGCTCGCGAAGATTCCTGAAATGCATAGAGTTCCATGAAGGTGAAAGCATTTGAGGAAACAGAACAGATTATCTGTCGCTCTAAATGAGATCAAAGAGCGATATAACGATCTAATTGACATACATCGAACGAGACTTGAAGAACTCCTCACCGTGCTGGAAAAACTAAGGACTTCTGAGCCTGAGAAACAAGCAGAGATAGTCAATTCATTGGTGGAGAAGATATTTTCTTTCAGTGAATTTCTAGACCAGTTGGAGATTTGGGCGTATGACGTCGGAAGTCTGGAAATTGCAGGAAATACCATTGACAAATCGGTATCTTCATTTTCCTCACAAGTGAAGGAAGAGGTTGAAATTCTTGAAGAAGTGAAGGCTTCCAGTCGAGACTTGGTAAAGACTAAAGGATTGGACACGAAATTGACCAGAAGTGTAAGAAATGCATTCATCAAGAGTACCTCAAGACTAAAAGAAGTCTCCTCCAAGGTCAAAGAATACGGAGAACAGCTGTTTGATCTAATCTCGAAAAGGAAAGGACTGATAGACTCGTCAATAGATCGACTCTAGAATCCTCTTTTCTTTTTTTGACCGCAAAAGAAGACTAGAGGCTCCCGGAAATGAATTCTTAGTGAACTGCTCCACCCTTTCGGATGGAATCTTCTTGGGGAGAAGAAGATAAATATCGGTGGAATACTCATCTATACGGTGGTTGTGTAAACTACTCCTCCCTTACAGAAGGAGCTTATGGCTATGCTTGACCTCAATTCCCTTTCAGGCTTTGGATTCATCACATGTCAAATCAGGAGGTGGTTTACAGCGCCTCGGCTCGGTAGTCCACATATAACGTCGGGCTATATACTTCGTCCTTTCAATTCTCCGCGCAGGTCATTAACTGTTTCCACATCAGAGAGAGGTGTGCCTTCAGACTTATTTACATGTCCGGCCCAGAAGTGTTTAAGGACCTCTCAATTTCTCTCCGCCCTTTCGTGCGGAGTCTCCTTGAGGTGGTTTAGATGAAGGCGATCATTCCTGCGGGTGGATACGGGACCAGGCTAAGACCCCTAACCTATTCAAAGCCTAAAGTCTTACTACCGTTGGCTGGAAAACCAATGCTGTGGTATGTAATAGAGTATTTGCTAAACTACGGTATTAGGGAGCAGATCATTTCAGCCAATGCTGAATTTAGGGAAATCGAGGAGTACTTTGGCGATGGTTCAGAATTTAAGGCAAAGCTCAGCTATATATGGGAAAAACAAAGGCTTGGAGGAGTAGGCTGTATCAAGAACGCTTCAAAAGGACTACATGATGCGTTTCTGGTCATGCTCCCGGATAACCTAACCGATGTTAACATATCAAACATGATTAAGTTCCATAGAGAAAAACGGTCGGACGCGACCGTTACTCTTGTCCATTCTAAAACACCTTGGTTGTACGGAGTACCGGAAATAGGAGAAGATGGTAGAATAAGGAATTTCATCGAAAAACCAGACGAAGTTGACCCTACTCATATAGCAACAGGAATCTACATATTCGAACCTCATGTCATGGACGATATTGACGATAACAGATTTATGGACCACACAGGTGAAATATTTCCGATAATGCTTCAAGCAAGAAGAAACGTATTTGGTTTCAGAACAAACGCTTTCTGGGTAGACATTGGAAATCCCACGAAATATCTAATGGCAAACAAATGGGTATTAAGCAAACTCAAGAGCAAAGTCTTCCCGGCTGCCAATGCTCGGGACGCAATCATAAGAGGAAGGGTTGACATAGGTGCTAACACGGTTATTGAGTCAGGAGCGAGAATTAATGGACCTGCTTATATCGGTGACAGTTGCCATATCAAGAGAGACTCAATAATTGGTCCGAATACATCGATAAGCTCCAATGTTAGAATCGGGGAACACGTTCAGATTAGAGGCAGTCTGGTTTATGAATGGTCAGATATTGGAAATAAGACGAAAATGCGGGATTCGATCGTTGCAGAAAAAGTGTCAATCGGACGGGACGCAAGGATAAGCGATAGCATTGTTGGCTCTGAATGCGTCATTGGACGTTCTTCAACGATTCGGTCAAATTCAAGGATCTGGCCCAAAATCCGCGTTGAGCCAAAATCAACGATAAAAGGAATTCTGAGACACACGTATCTGCCCATCAAATCTGATTTGCATCAATAACATTCAGGGCAGTAGAATAATCCGTGTCAAAAATACCAATAGTAACGTTCCGATTGCGTCGCCCAAAGTTGTAATAATGGGAGGGGTGAAGTTATCTGGATCCAGCTTTTTTCGAATAACGATGTTTGCAACAAACAAACCGACACAGCACATTAGAATGGTCGTAAAAATCCCAGAAACGAGTATTATGGTAAACAGGGCAAATAGGCTTACGTCAATTCCAAAGAAAGCAGCGTTTATTCCGAAAGTAATCAAGGATAGCAATACGAACCCCGTCAAGGCCACCAGAGACAGCCCAATAAGATCTGAGAACAGAATGCCGTATGGGCGGTATTTTCGGTCTAGTTCACCGAGGAGTATGCGTGATGTTAATCTGGCAGCGAAGACGCTGGCAAATCCCCCTACCATATTGATGAAGGCGGGGATCATTATGAAGAAGAAGGGAAACTGTGTGACGTATATATCAAGAGCTGTTCCAAGATTGCGTCCCGTAAAGAGTGAGAATCCTAGTATGCTCAGTAGTATGGGTAGACTCTCCCTTACAATCCTCGACATCTTATACATCTGAGCCATACCTAAATCCTCCTATATTGGCAAGAATGTTCCTACGAACATTACTAAACGAACCACGATTAGTAAATAGAATACCGTTAAAACATCCCCTAACGTTGCAAGGATGGGGATGGTTATGTTATCTGGATCTAACCCTCGATATGCAGAATACAGTGCAACGAAAACTGTTATTGCAATCTGAGTTACTCCAGATAGAAATGCAGTCAAAAGGGCTATTAGTATGAACCCAAGAATACCCAAGCCTGACAGCCCAAGGAGTGAACAAACAAAAAATGCGAGACAAGCCAAAACGAATGCTACAATCAATCCAAGAAAGAGAGATGACTTAACATTTTCTTTCAGCTCATCGTTGAACCCTAAGTTCCAGCCAATCACACCCAAGTGTATGGCTGATCCTAAACGTTGTCCCAGAGAGGCAGAAATGTTCCCTCTAGCTTCCATCAGTCCAGGCAAGAGCAAAATCAGACCAGGTAAAATCGCATAAAAATCAGAAAGCCCTGTGAGGAGAGCGCCTGCCCCGACCTCTGCCAGCGCAGTGAGGATTACAAAGGGTGCTACTTCTCGATATATCTTCTTTATTACAGAATAGTCTACACCCATTGAACCACACCCTATCCGAGTTTGTGTCCAGATACGACATAATAGGTCGGGGACCTCCCTTTCGGAAGCTCAGCTTCCAGCTACTTCTTTGGGCAGCACTCTAGTGATTCTAATAAACGAACCATTATTTAATATTTTCGTATACCCGAAACTTTCTTATTGGCATCTCCCAATATTGAAAGCGGATACTTAGTAAGCTCTTAGATATTCTCAATGGCTTTTAAGAGTTTCTCTGACTACTTTTCGTGCAAAGGTAATATACGCAGTGTGTCCAATTATCAGAGTTGCGGGGCGGGTCATATTCTCCCTTACCAATATGGGACGGACTAGGCATTCAACAGTTGTTATTAGGCCGAATTCGTTCCTCATAGCATACACAGTCTTCTGCGTCTGTTCGATTGTTGGAGAGTAACTTACGAGAACTCCTCCCGCCTTCAAAGCTTCATAAGCGTGGGGGATCGCGATCCAAGGTGTAGCCAGATCCAGAATTACCGCGTCGATATCTCGCTCGTCGATTCCTTGGGTTACGTCTTTATTTTTGAGTTCTATGTAGTCGACCAAACCAGCTTTCTTTATATTCTTCTCAGCGATCTTAATGTGATTCTCCTTTATCTCATAGCTGTAGACCCTTCCTGAAGGTCTGACAATATTGGCAAGCATGATTGCAAGCGCCCCGCTGCCCGTTCCTGCTTCAAGTACTTGACTCCCTGCCCCAATTCCGGCGTATGTAATTATTATGGCTGCATCTTTCGGATAGATAATTTGTGTTTTTCGATTAACCTTGAGAGCGAAGTCTTTCATGAGCGGATAAAAGACCATAAACTCGGTGCCCGTATTGCTCTTGACACAACGTCCATACCCACTTCCAATTATATCATTGAAATCCACTATCCCCTTGTGTGTGTGAAGTTTCTTGTCTTTTTCAGCTTTTACTAACCATTGTCTCTTAGTGTCTAGAGCTATCAGTACGGGATCGCCCTCTCTTATCACCGTCATCTTATCACCACGTTGTCTTTCTCAAGTGGATTGTAGTCCCAAAATAACAGAGACTGCCATAGTTTATAAACTTCCATGCATCCTAGAAAAGACGAATCAGTTTTTCTCAAGTGAGTGTTCCAAGAGTGAAAAATATGAAAGATGATGCTTTTGTCAAACAGGCTAGGCTTTATGAAGCCCTAGCTAACAATGCGGTTAGATGTATGACTTGTGAACATAGATGCAGGATATCTGATGGAGATCTCGGATTCTGTAAAACTCGAAAGAATATAGGTGGCGTCTTATACACTTTGGTCTACGGAAACATAAGCTCCCTAAGCTGTAACCCCATTGAAAAAAAACCACTATTCCACTTTTGGCCAGGAACTCTAGCATTGACTGTGGGAACGTGGAGCTGTAATTTTACTTGTCCTTGGTGTCAAAATGCCGCGATCAGCAAGAAATCCCCTCATGAAAGCGTGGGTAAGTTCTTGAGCCCAAAGGGCCTGGTCGAAATTATGATAAGAAGACATTGTAGAGGAACAAGTTATAGTCTTAATGAACCTACACTTCTTTTGGAACACGCGATTGAGACATTTCCTATTGCTCAAAAAGCAGGGTATTACAACACCTATGTTACTAACGGCTATATGACATTGAAAGCGCTGGATCTTCTGATTGATGCAGGTCTCAACGCCATGAATATCGACATTAAGGGATGCAAAAACAGTGTAAAGCGATATTGTGGCGCAGATGTTGAGTTCGTTTGGAGAAATGCAGCACACGCTATGAGTAGGGGTGTTCATACAGAGATAACTACCCTAATCATCCCTGGAGTTAATGACAGAGAGAAATGCCTCAGATCTATTGCTGGAAGAATTGGAAGCCAGTTGACAATAGATACCCCGTGGCATGTAACGCGGTATTTTCCGGCGTACAATTTCACGAAACAGCCGCCCTCAGTCCAAACATTGGAAAGGGCAAGAGAAATCGGTTATGAAGAGGGGTTGAAGTATGTTTACGTCGGAAATGTACCTAATCACCCAGCGGAAAATACCTACTGTCCCAGCTGCAAAAAAACCCTCATTGAGAGACATGCACTAGGTGTACTTAGATATAGAATCAAGGAGAAGGGCTATTGTCCAGAATGCGGCGAGAGGATTAATATCATAGGAAGCTATTGACACTAGATATCAGAGCAGGAAGAATTGGTGAAGGGAATAGCAAACTAGTTGCTTGAGTTCATTGAGGGCTCAAAAATGGAAGTCTTTTGGGATAGGCAAGTGAAGCTTCAGTTTCCTGAATTGAAAATAGCTTTTGGAACAGTCGAGAATATAGTAGTAAAGCCCAGTGGAAATATGCTCGATCACATTGAGAAAAAGATTCTCGAAGAAGCAAGAGCCAAATACACGCTTCAGAACCTGAAGGACGAGCCAATCATACGTATGTATCGAGACTTCTACTGGCTCTTAGATATTGACCCGACAAAAACAAGACCGGCTGGCGAGGCATTGATACGTCGGGTACTGAGAGGAAATAGAGTTCCGAGAATATTGAATGTTGTCGATGCATACAATCTGGTGTCCATCGAGACACGTCTAGCTTTCAGTGCTTATGACCTTGATAAGCTGAATCCTCCACTGACAGTCCGCTTTTCAAGAATCAATGAGACGTTTGTGGGCATGGGGAAGGAAATTCCTCAAAAGTTGACAGGTAAAGAGATTATTCTTACTGATCAAAGACAAATAAGGAGTCTTTATCCTCATAGGGATGCCAAGAATTCAAGGATTACTAGGCTGACAAGAAGTATTTTGCTTGTTGTTTACGGGGTGCCTGGCATTGAAGGAAAGGTCTTGGAGGAAGGACTGACAAAATCATGTGAGTTAATTACGGCAATCGCAGGAGGAACGGCAGGAGAGATCCAAGTAAGCTACCCCTAGCTTTCGTAAGGGACTTCCTCCCCCGGATTCTGAATCGATATTAACTCTCCTTTTGGAGTGATAAAGACTGGGGAGATTCTGGGCCGATTCACTTCCCGCCTTGAGCCGCCACAGACTTCTGGATAACCCTCCCGTGAAGCATAAGTCAGAGGGGCTGTTACCCACGCAGACCTCTCCCTTTGATAGCCTCCCTGCTTTCGAGGTAACAGATCCTGGCCCTAAATACTTAAGAGGATATTTAAGTGTAAAGCAATTCATCGCCATGATTTCGAATGGCGTCTTCTTGCGATGAGCAGACAAAATCGTCTGGATGGGATTTTCTGAGAGCGTTATGGATGTGCTCTTAATTCTTCTTTATAGGCAACATATATTTAGCTTAGAAACCATTAATAGATTTGAGAGGAATTAATAATGACCGCACCCGTAAGGATAGCCTTTGATGAAACTCATAACGAAGGGGGCAGACTTCAAACCACCTATTCAAAATTGAGAGAAAAACTTGAAGAGGAAGGGTTCAACTGCTTCAGCATAATCGACTTCCCCGTCGTTCTGAAGAAGCTCCAAGAGTTCAATATTCTCGTCATTGCAGGACCTGATCTTTCGAAGTTTCGTCAGACAGAAATTCAGGACATAATTAAGTTTGTTGATACGGGTGGTGGGCTGCTAGTTATGTCTGACGCCGGCGGCGACCGAGGACATATGACAAATCTAAATGGCATAACTACATCTTTTGGAATAAGATTCAATAACAATCAAGTGACTGATTCGAGGAATAATCTGGGAATAGATACAGTCCCTATAATAACTGATTTTAAAAACCACGAGATTGTAAAAGAAATAGATAAGGTCTGTTATCGAGCTGGCTGCAGCTTGGCTGTATCAGGCAATGCCCGCCCAATCGCACTCTCCAACCGTATAGCTAATCCGCAATCAGTCCCCATAATTGCAGTAACCGAATATGGATTGGGAGCAGTAGTTGCGGTCGGAACATACGAGATGTTTCGTAACGAAGGATTGGGCGGAATTGATACACCACAGAACTCTCAGCTTGCATTGAATATATTCCGCTGGTTCGCCAAGATGCCCAAAGTCATTCCCGTCGTTAGTGCGGAGGTCATCTCAGAGAAGCTCAAAATGGAAGAAGACTCACCAGCAGTATTAGAGGCTGATTCAGAAGCCCCTGCTCCTTCGATGAGAGATCTTATTCCGAGTGTCGTGGAACAGGTCAAAGCTCACTCATCTTCAATCAAAGAATTAGAGAACCTACCTGCCGAAATTAAGAAGATCGGAAGTACTCAAGGAAAACTGAAAGCTTCTCTTAGAGATTATGAGGATCAGCTGAAATCCTTTGGAAATCTTAGGACTCAGGTAGATGCAATTAATGAGAGAATTGGAAAAGCCGCTCCTATTGATGAAGTTAAGAAAGTAAAAGAAGCTTTGAACAGAATCAGAGGTGAAGTAGACAATTCAGTGAAGATATCCGAAGAGAAATCCGAAAAAATGCTGGCCTTGAGCATTAAGATTGATGCTCTAAGCGAGAGAATTCAAGCTCTTGAAGGTAACCTAGGGCAGATAGGCGAAAAGCTATCAGAATTGGAATCGGAGATTGCCAAACCAAAACGTCGAGGAAAAAGAAAGAAACGAAAGAAGTCTCAGAATTCTTCTTCTGAAGCTTGAGCAAAACAATACACGAAAGTTAGAAAGAATAGTACGGCCGAGACTATAATCGCTATGGTCATAGCCACCAGGTTGAATCGGTAAAAGATTTCTATAACAAGGAATGTCGCACCGACCAAGATTCCCAAAGCAGTTATGCCTTTTCCGACTTCTCCCCATTTCAACCTCAGCAGAATGACAATACCCATAATCCCGAGAGAGGCGGGGTTAATATAGTCAAACAGAAATTGCATATTCCCTAGCTGAGGTAACCAAAGAAATGCAAACGTACAAAACAGAACTAGATCGAGCACTCTGACCTTCCAGCCGGTGATCTCAAGAGCTTCGGAAACCGACTGACGCCTTAGCAGGTTACCTAGAAACCAGATAAACGAGCCAATCGTGATAGAGTTCACAATCCAGATTGAAAACGCATATAACAGGCCGATTGAATCACTCCAGACAATCGTAATCCAGTTCCAAACAGGCAGATAAGCCGGGTAAAATAGGGCTAGTAGGAGAATCGGGACGGCAGAGACAAAAATGAGGATGATTATCGTGTACCCTGCGAGAACTCTTCTGCTTCGATTCCAGGCAAAATCCGAAGCCAGCACGACTCTCCAAGCAGCCACCGCGCTCATGAACACACCCAGAGGTGGTGAAGCAAAAGGCAGCAGAAAGAACAGAGCAACAAATGAAGTGTTTATTCCATAAAATATTATCCATCTTAGGGGTACAATTGTTGTCTTCTCTCTCCACACCTCAAAGGTGTTTGCAAGACGATTTCGATATATAAAGATAAAAAGCAGCCATGGCGAAGTGAAAACAATCGGCATAATCACATATTCAAGAAACACGCTCAGGAGCTCACTCCCCAGAAACTGCGGCGGGACAATTCGCGGACTAAAGAGCATCAAAATCACGAAATAGATTGGGAGGAACACAGCAGTAATAAATACGAGAAACCTAGAGATTTCAATACCTCTCCAGTAACTTGCCACTGTTGAGCCACTCCGTTATCTAGGTTTAAGCGATGAACAATAAGATAAAGATTTTGTAAGAATGGTTAGAACATATGTTCTAATGAACTGGGCAAAAGGAAATATATGGACAGTGTATCTATTATAGACGATTGGGGATTCTTATGTCTGAATTTCTACAAAGACTATGGGGAACTTCAGAAGAGAACAGGAGTCGCATAGTCCTGGCCCTCGACCTATCAACAGATTTAGCTACGGTAAATGAATTAGATCGAGACAAATCTCGTGAAGAGTTAGTCGAGGCCGCCTTGAGAGTGATTGAAGAAACCCACGAACACGTTGCGGCAATAAAGATTAACAGACAACTTGTTCTGCCACTTGGATTGTTCGATCGTCTGCAAAGGATCATAAAAGCTGCAAAGTCCTTCAAACTCCCGCTTATAGTTGACTGCAAGATAAATGACGTGGGACACACAAATCTTTGGATTGCTCAACATTATTTTGCTGCTGGATTTGATGCCGTAATCGCAAACCCATTTGTAGGCTGGGAAGGAGGGCTTGAAAGCGTTTTTGAACTCGCCCGTGGAAAAGGGAAGGGTGTGATACTCCTCGTCTACATGTCACATCCCGCCTCTGGAGAAGGATACGGACAAACCGTATATGACCCAAACTCTGGTCTGAAGACATTTCAATATTTGATTTTTGCAGAGAAAGCTGCTAAATGGGAAGCAGATGGAGTAGTTTGTGGAGCAACCTTTCCAGAAAAAATCCGAGATGTTCGCAATGCTTTAGGTGATGAAATTCCAATCTTCTCCCCAGGCATTGGACCTCAAGGAGGCTCAATGAAGGAGGCATTCGATGCGGGAACGAGCTTCGCAATCATAGGGCGTTCGATATATCAGGCGGAGGAGCCAAGACAGACCGTGCTATCTTTCAAGGAATCTATTAACCAGTTCCTGAAAGACCGGTAATGATCCCCGATTGTGATAACTGGTCACGTGGTTTCTTCTCTCTCTTGCATCTCCGTTGTCTTCCAATTTGACCACGATCTGCTAATTCCTTTGTAGTATATGTTCAGGATTACCGCTCCTGCAATGATCATAGTCGTTCCGATTACTCGAAGGTAGGAAACTGGAAAGACTATCTGTCCGTTAATTGGCAGAAGTATCATTTCTCCGAAAATGAATACGGCAGCGACCATAGGAATACATATGGAAAGACTTGTTATCAACGGAATTGCAACTGCAGATCTTCCTTGAGACAAAGTGACTTGCTTCAAGATGAAACTTGTAGCAGTTAATGTTGCCAATCCCCAGAAGATTGGATTTACAACTAATAACAAAGGATTCAAGAGTGACAGTGATTCGCTGCCGCTCTCGATGGTCATCCATTTTGTGAATATTTCTGCCAGACTATAGAGCAACCCTGCCGTTAGAGCAGAAATCAGAGCTTTCTTATTGCTAACACGACCCAAGAGTTGAATTCCAATAGCGACTGTTAGTAACGCACCCATTACAACAACCAACATTGAGAAGTCATAAACGTAAGTACCTGTTCTTTGAGGACTGTAACTTAGGAGAAAAACCCCAGTAATCATAGCAATTATTCCTAGCCATTCGGGTCTATGGATTCGCTCCTTTAGCTTGGTCACTCCTATGAATATCACTACCATAGTATTCGCATTCATCAACGGGCGAACTACCACTAGATCACCGATGGCTACGGCCTGAACATAAATCAACCACGCAAGCATTCCTGTAAGAAGGCCAAGAACCCAAACCTTGTTGGAAAGTAGTTGCTTGAGGACTTTGAAGATTTCTCTTATGAATTGGCCAAAAGTTAGTGGAGAAACCCTTGCCAGAGCCTTCTTCTGCATTGAGGTGGCAGTCCCAGACAAAGAGGCAGCTATTAATGCGAGTATGACGTATTCTCCACTCATACGATTAGCCCTCAGGATTTTTGTTTAAAATTAGATGAGGATGATTTTAAAGATTGGGGCTTTCTTGGAAGGTATGTAGGCTATTAGAGGCGTGATATTTCATTGAGAGGTACTTTGTGCCATGTTTCCTTTCGAATGAAGTGCCTTATTGCTTCGCGGATTGCCTCGCTTCTACTCGGATAGAGGCCCACTTCGACTAACGCATCTAGACCTTTAATGTAGGTTTCGGGCATTTTCACTGTGACGAGTTTTAACCATTCATCGACATTTTCTTCTTTCAATGGTTAATTTCCCTCCAATCGTTATGCCATTATTCGGGACTGAGAATAAAAACTTTTCGTCGGAAGAATTTCCAAAAAAAAGCCCACAAATTGATTAACTTGATTTTAAGGATCAGCCAGGTACTTTCCTAGGAATGCGGTTCTTCCTCTAATGATGCCCATAGGTACTCGAAGTAACCTGCCGATATACGAGCAAGACCCAAATGGTCAGACCAAATGCCAACTATTGGATTAACCAAGACTATCACTACTTCTTTGTAGTCAATTATGACGCCACCACCAAAAAGCTGTTCAGTTGTTTTGACCTCAGCCAGTCGACTGATCTTCTTGAAAAGGCTTTTGGGGAGGGATGTTACCAGAACCTTTATTGATACACCTTTATCGTTTAGGACATGGAGAACCGGGTATATCATGTCCAAGACTTCGGGCGTAATTGTTGGCAAGGATGCCAAAACAGTTTTTTCAGCTTTGCCAAGCATTGCTTTAATCTTAGCAATGACTTTGTCTTCCCCGCGCAGAATCCAAACATCAGGCCTTTCAGCTTCTGTACTCTTATTGTAGAAAGGCTGCAGCTCCCTCAGTATTTCTGCTTCAATTCTCTCGAGCTCTTCCTGTTTTCTCAGCTTTACGTGTCTTAAGGTTTCTTCAGGAGAGGCGGATTTAAATCTCTTTGGACGCCCCCTTTCAATGAGAATCCATCCAGATTCCTCCAGACTGGTTAAGACATCATAAATCCTGCTCTCAGGAACTCCGCTTAGCCAACTGGCTTCTTTTGCCGATAGAGCTCCCTTCTCAATCAACGTCAGATAAACTCGAGCTTCATTCGGCTTCAAACCCAGGGCTTTGAGCATTCTATCAACACGGTCACTGATTGACATCTTCTACTTATCTCCTTTTTCCATTAAGCTATCCTCAATCTTAAAGGTTACACCCGGTTTCAACATTTTCAGAAGTTTTTTATGTAACATGCTACATGAAAATATCTGGTGGAAACCACCTTATGAGTGCCTCGGATGTACCCAAGGATCAGGAAGAAGAGAGGGAAAGACCCACACTTCTGAACAGGATTAGAACATATGTGAGAATTACCGGTATAAATGAAATCGCGAGACGGTATTTTGTAATGAATGCCTTCGATGGGGCCTTGACAATCCTTGGGATTATTATGGGTGCCTATGCAATAGGAGCCATCGATCCGAAAGTTATTATAGGCGCAGGTCTCGGCGGAAGCTTAGCAATGGCAATCTCAGGAGTCAGCGGAGCTTATATGACCGAGAGCGCAGAGAGACTTAGAGAGTTAGAGAGATTAGAGAAAGCGATGCTGAAAACACTGGACAATACTGTTCAGTCAAGAGCGATTAGATTCGCATCCATATATGTAGCCGTAGTGGATGGAGCAGCCCCATTAGCTGTTTCAACGATTGCAATAGTTCCTTTCATTCTATCCCAAATAGGCCTTTTCGAAGTTGGGATTGCAGTTATTCTATCTGTAGGCGTTAATCTTCTTATACTCTTCTTGCTTGGTGGATTTCTAGGGAGAATCTCAAAAAGAAACGTAATCATCTCTGGTCTAAAGATGGCGGCCGCAGGGATCGGGACAGCACTTGTTGCATTGTTGCTGAATCTTCTGTAGACTACCCACTCTATCTGAAGGAGTCTCCTTGAGGTAGCTCAGATGACTATGGACTTCCGTATCCGCAGCTCTTCAGAACCTCATAGAGAGTGCCTATTACTCGTTCAGGTTGTTCGACTTTCATCGCTTTGATCAGCGAAAGGTCCAATTCGTATCTATACTTTTCTCCCAATTGATTCCACAGCGGAGGAATACGTTTATTCAGTATTTTATTGATACCATTAGATGTATCGTAGAAGCGTACAGTCTTGGGTCTTACATTGATAACAGGTAGTTCCAGATAATCACTTTCTAAGAGTCTTGTCCATCTGTCAGAGATTCTCCTGCCGAGCAAAACCAGCGCAGATATGAAAATCGTGCTGTTGAACCAGCCTACGAGGGGTTTAATGATTCGAGAATCTTCATCCTTGATTATGAAGAAGTTCTTAGATGCTGCCACCCGCTCCTCCGTGTAGTTGGCAAAAACGCTTCTTTTCGCAAAAGACAGGTCGACCTTATCTGGTACGAAAATCCGCCCATACGGCTTTTTGGAAATCATCTGTCGGTATACATGACTATACCAGTACTTGCCATAAGCTCTCACGGATGGATCGGCCGTCCCAGATTCCTTACCCCATCTAATGTAGGCTTCCAAGTCTTTTGGGAGATGATTAGCTTCGTTTGGTGGAATTGAAATCATATAACTGCTTAAATTGGCCTCGATTGTATCACTGTAGAGACTAGGCTTGCGAAGGGTTCTTACAAAGAAGGCTTTATCCATAGTCAATCCATTCTCTTCGTCTCTGTTTTCTATTTCAATTGAATATTGATCATCTCTCAAGATTCGCCAGTATCTGTTTGGAATGAAGAAGAAATCGGGGCCATACATTTCAACGCCCCGAACAATATTCTCTCTCCCAATCACATCATCCCAATATCCCATGGTACCGTTCTTTAGACCCTGTTGGAATATAGAAACCACAAGGTCCCTCAATTCACTTCTCTCCAAAAGAGAAAGCCAATTGAAATCAAGGAATCTTGGGAGTTGATGGATACTAACAGGATTGAAATCCTCATTGGATGTCCCCTGAAGAGGAGTCTTTGTGCTTTCTCCAGCTTCAGTGCCTATTCTACCAAACAGTGTTGGTCCATTTTGAGAAGTACCCTTGATACAGGATAATATAACCTCCTTAAACCCGCTATCTTCAGAGAATGAGGACCTGGAAGCACAACTTACAATCTGCAATACAGAATACTTCTCTTTCAGGAAGTTCCTGTACCCCTTTCCATATATCGTGTAGAAGGTGGAAGCCGGAAGAACAGATACAAGTAATCCATTATCATTTAGAAAATAATCCACCAGGAACATGGACAATACTTGAAGACTTACTTCGCCCTTTGAGATGAAGTCACTATATCCCAAATCGCTTAGTTTATCAATTAAATAGCATCTGTATTCTTTTTCTAAGTACTTCCATCGCGTGAATGGAGGGTTTGTTGTCACAACGTCACTTCTAGGAAATTCCATACTCTTTCTCAAAGAGGAGCTAGCGGGGATTTCCCTAAAAGCATCACCAAGCTTAACCATGACTAGCTCTCTCTTTCCCTCCACTGCCTTCAACAAAGATGCGTAACCGACTAGAGCAGGCAGAGGCAAAAGTTCAATACCCCATATCTTGCTTATCCTATCAGCTCCTATTCTTCGAGCAGTGTTCGTCAGTGTTCGAGCCGACCCAAGGAAAGGGTCTGCGAGTACAATCTTCCTTTTTCTGTGAGTGTTCAGATAATTGCAGATTATCGATGTCATATAGTCGATGGCATCTTTCAGCGAGTAATAGGCAGCGTATCTTTTCCTTATTCCATGTGGGATCTGTTTTTGAACGATTGTTTGGCACTTTTCAATAGACATGTCTTCTTCCGGTATTTCGGAAATGATGTATCGGAGTTCATCAGAATTCAATTCCTTGAAATTATCCAGTACGGGGGCATCCCAAGTCTGCTGTAAGTCCGCTTCTGCATTCATATCGTAGTGCAATATAGTCCTTAGCGATGCAATCAGGATTCGAAAATTGATTGGAGTGAGAGGGACTATTCCGAGCTTTTTCATTATTTTCGCTTTTAATTTCATATTCTTTCTCCTTCGATTATCGAGGGGACTTACAGGCCTTGTTAATCTGTAAATATGTGACAATTTGCTTTATTTAGCTTCTCTCGCGACTTCTCGAGGGTAGGATCAATCATCTCCGAAGTACTCATATCCTAATTCCGATTCCCTTATTATGTAGTCTCTACTACGGAATAGATGTCCCGCTTTGGTCTGTGATATTGACTAGGACCGAGACACAAAAATAGGCAAATTCATCACAGATGATACCTTCTCTCGATGTTTTCTTGCCAAAATCCCCGCAAGAGTGTCATTCTGACACCACGAATAAAATATAATTTGGTGTTACTGCCCAATAATACACGGGAGAAAAATGAGACTAGATGATGGTGAAAAAGAAGCAATCAAGAAGGACGGTCTACGGTGGGGCGTTCTGAAGTGTCTCCATATAACCCTATGCCGGGCTGGATACGGCATGCCTAACTCCGTAAACAATAACCTAGAGGTCATCAGATCGATTATCGAAACAGGATGCCATGGTATCAAGGGTTTAGAAGAACTATTGAACCGAGTTGAGGACATATTAACCGATAAGATGATTTACTTGTTTAGATCATTTCAGTGGTACTGCATGTTGCTTAAAGCAAAGAATGGAGAACTGACAAGAAATGAGACCATGATAATACCTTATATGAGAAGTTTGATCCGAAAACATGAGTTTCTAGACTTGTGTATACCCACCGGCCTAGAAACAACCCGAGCAATCGAGGCCTCACTTGCTGTCAAGCATTAGAGTTTGCAAGATTACCATCAAGAAACCAGGATGCAGATCTGAAGTTTTGCCTGCTCCACGGTGATGAGGTTTCTGCAAAACGCCTCATTTCCTTCAATTTTCATACAGTAAGTCTCTGTCGTGATGGTACGAATCTGGCAAAGAATGAGGGCAGATTTTTTGGACCGATATGAAGCGAACAGTAAGAGTTAACCGTACTTTCACTTCTATTAACCATGATTATGTAGGATTGCGTGAACTACTCCACTCTTTCGGACGGAGTCCTCTTACGGAGAAGAAGATGCTCAAGTACTGCAAAAGCCATATCTTATGCTCAATCTCTTTCAGACATATCTTTGTACATCTTTTTCTTATTCTTCGAAGTACGGTTCAATGTATTCTTATTAGAATCAAGAGACATGCTTGGGTCGCCAAGATGCAGTGTATAGCTCCGCTCTTCATCAGCTCTCTGTATCACCCACCCCTTGTAGGGAAATTTGGCAGCAACAATAGCGATCCTATCGCCGAACGGTTGAAACATCTCAAGAAATAGATGCAATTTCCTCATCTGATTCCGCGGGAAGCGGGCGTATCCCTTCCGGCTAACTTTGACCTCAAAGGCGAGTATAGTATCATCCCTGGTTGCCATTACATCGGGAAGCGGCTCGCCGCTTGGAGCACTGACAGGAATTCTTATCGCTTTCCAACCTTTTGCTCTAAGTAGTGCAACAAGTTCGCGTTCAGCGTCATACCCTTTCTTCTTTCTTCCCTTAAACCCGTCCTTAAATGATGTACTTCTGGGTTGTTTGTTGTCAGACGTAGGCTGATCCTCCACGTATATGAAAACACGCAGTACATATTCAACAGATATGATCCTTAAAAGGATACCACCAGAGATTCATACTACATCAGGATCAGGACAAGGAGAGAGGCTAGCTTAAGAAGGCAGCCTACTATGAAAACTGTAGCCCAGCCGGTTTCACTCCAGCGTCTGACTTTGGCCCCATCGAGAATACTGACAGGCATAAGATTGAACCAGGCCAGATCAATGCTAAAGGTTGAACCAAGTACACAAACGAGGAAAACACTGGGATTCATTGATAGAAAAGCGATAAGAAGCAGCGAAAATCCCATTATCGTGTTTGCAGTAGGACCAGCTAAAGCGATTTTTCCATATTCCTCCTCGGTGATTTCGTTGCCTTCATCCAAAAAAATAACTACGGCTCCAGGAGCAAGAATTCTGAAAGGAAGTATTGTCGAAAACAAGGTTAAATATGAACTATATCTTACAAGTCTGAACTCAGCATTGTATCCGAATTTTCGTGCTACGAATTTGTGAGAGAACTCGTGAAGAAAGAATCCTGATGTTATAAGAATGGTTAGGGCAAGAAGGAAAGGTGTGCCCGCAGGAGGAATTTGTCCTGTTGGCTGATGTATGTCAGCTGGCAGAAACCAGCTAAGAAGGAGCGGAAATAACGTTAATTCAACAAATACAACCATAAGAATGCCGCCCAGCAAGTGTGCAATCTCGATTCTTGAAAGAGGAAAACCCATCCTGGCCCTACTATCGACCAGTCTTCCTTTTAGGGCGGGGCGAAGCAGAGGATTAGCGCTTGACTCCGAATCAGTTTCTTCCCGGGGATTTTCGCTTAGTCTTCCAGATCTGAAAAGCTCAGGTACCTTGCGTGAAAAACGGCTCCTTTCGTTGCAAAAATCAGGTCTGAACAAGATTCTTGCCCTTTTCCCGCAGTAATTACAGTCTACTGGGGCGCCGCTTACGTTAAGTAGATACATAATATCCACGAAACTTAGTAAACATCAATGTGTTTAAAAACTTAATGCCAGATATAGAACAGAAGAAACCCCTGATGCAGTATTTAGAACAGAAAATCAATAAGAATAGTCTCCTGGGAGCTTGCAGGAGGCCCTCAAAAAAACAAGTATTTATGTTGAGAATCACAAATAGTTAATCAGTCTTCCATTTGTGAGATGAATCAGAATGAATGAGACTTTCACACCAAAAACCAGAATCACTAGTATCCCCGGAAGCTCCTTCAAGATTCAGCTGGGGAGAATGGGTGGCTGGGTTATTAGAATCTTGAGAGGTCTGAATATCGTATCAACAGTTCCCATAGATGAGGATAGCCTGGTGCCCAACAATATAGTGACAATCATCCAAGTCAATCTTTCGAATAGGTTTATGCCAATCTCACCCTATCAAATCTCTCGTGCGGTGTCACAACTCATGAACGACGTGGAAACCGGCTGGAGGCCGGAAGACGAGCGTCTTGTGCAAAGAGAAATTGAAGGAGAAGTCGAAACAACTGTTTCTGAAGAAACCTCAATGGATTCCGAGACAATAGAAACGTCAGAAGCTGAAATCAGTAAAAGAATCAGAGATGAAACGAAGACCGAAAGTCAGCTGGAAGGAGAAAGAGAAGCTATTTCACCAAGAATGAGAATGCCCACGGTACTAACACTTCTTGGGCTGCCAAAAAAGGAGAAAGAAGCTGAAGAGACCAAGGAAGAAGCTGAAAAAGAAGCTGAAGAGACCAAGGAAGAAGCTGAAAAAGAAGCTGAAGAGACCAAGGAAGAAGAAAGAACCTAGCAACAACAATTCTCTGTAATTGAGAACAGATTACATCTTGGCTTTGATAAAGCTCTCAATCTTCGTAAAGGCAGATTCCAATGTCTCGGGAGGCGGAAGAAAGACAATTCTGAAATGACCCCTACCGTACGTCTCGCAAAAGCCGGATCCAAATACAACGACCACTCCGGTTTCATTTAATAGATTAAGCACGAAGTCCTTATCATCTTTCCATGTTTTTCCAAGGACCTCAATCTTTGGAAATGCATAGAACGCCCCCTTGGGCTTAGCACAGCTAAGACCTTCGATTTCATTAAGTCTTTTGTATGTGAGATCTCTTCTCTTTCTTAGCCTGCCAACAAGTTCCTTAACGTGATCCTGTGGGCCCCTTAAGGCCGCTATTCCAGCATATTGCGCCGGTGAACTTGCACACAATCGGATACGTCCCTCCTTCTCTATATTCTCTCGAAGCTCACTGATTTTCTCTTCAGGATCGTGGAAGTACATGTAGCCTAAACGCCATCCAGGAACCAGGTATACCTTTGAGAATCCATTGAATCCGATAACTGGAAGATCCCCTGCCATAGATGCCGTACTTACTGTGCGATCTTCATATACGATTCTGTCATAGATTTCATCGCTTAAGAGGAGCAAATCATTCTCACCGGCGATGTTTATCAATTGCTTTATCAGTTTCTCAGAATATAAGGAGCCACACGGGTTGTTTGGGTTTATCACTACAAGTGCCCGAGTCCTATCTGTAATTTTCGATCTGAGGTCATCAACATCTGGCTGCCAACCATCTTCCTCGACACACCTATACGTAACCGGTTTTATTCCAAAGAATCTCGCATAACTGATATAGGGCGGATAGCTAGGTCCGGGAATCAATACTTCATCTCCCTGCGCAGCTATTGCTGCCATGACAAAAGCTAATGCCTCAGATATACCCGCAGTAACAATTATATCCTCCGGAGTCAGGCTACGTACATTGTTATAGTTCTTCTCTTTATCAACAATGGCTGCCCTGAGTTCTTCCACACCCTTAGAGTGCGCATATCCGTTATACCCATCTCTCACAGCTTGAATGAAAGCTTCCTTCATGTGTTCAGGAGTATCAAAATCGAATCTTACTGGATCTCCAATATTCAAATAGAGCATATTCATTCCTTGCTTCTCTAGCCTTTCAGCGGAAACGACAATATCTCTAATAGCGTATTTTATTTCCTTTACTCGCTTATTGACAAAAACCATTCTCATCCACCAAAATCTACTGAGGTTCTTTGCGATTGAGTCTTAAAAATTCATGGAATATTAAATTATCGGTTCAAAACTAAAAAAATGAGGACGGTCAGGATCAGCAGTCTATCAGTGCATGCTGATCAGAAGAGCATCAAGCTATCCAGCGTCACCCTCGTTTCCATTGACGATAGGCAAGGTCAATGTCTCTGCCGGTTACCGTTTTTCGTTTTGCATGTCTAGCTAATTCCTCGGCACGTCGAGCAATTTCAAGTCCAAACTCCTCAAGGATAACGCCTAAAGCTTTTGCAGCTCTCTCTGATACCCTCTCCACATTTGCCTTTCGAATCAATCGATCCAGGGGTGCAAGAGGAATAATCCGTTCAGCTCGTTTTCGCGGCATAGCAAATCACCTGCATTATGGGGAGTCTCTTAGAATGTTCTTATTATTTAAAGCTTTTTCTACCTCAAAATTCATAGAATTCGAGAAATAGACGTTTAAACATGAAATAACGCAAACTGGTACCCACAAATGCCCCAAAATAAGGACACAGAGAGGTTATAAGAATGCCGCGTTTTGGCCAATGATCATTGTTAGACTTTCACTCAATAAGACATAAAAGTTTAATATCAAGAGAGCACATCATTAGTTCATTGATTGACAGACCATTAAATCGATTTAGAACCTATTGGATGGATAAGCATGAGAATAGTCTTGACAGCCCCAGCAACCGAGATGAGTGACCACAATAGGAGGATATTCCTGGGGTTTGGAACATGCTTCCCGCCAGAAATAATCCCTCCATGGTTCTTAAGGCTCTTCTTTTATCCCAAAATAGCGATTAAAAAGAATGGGGCTGTGAAGTATGCACCCTATGGTCTCAGAAAGATTGAAGCAATGCTAATCAACGATGGGTTCAAGGACAGCGATCTCATCGTGGCACCTCCGGATAGATTGGAGAGGTTCGTTGGATCCGAAACCAAAGTTATAGGAATATCGACGATGGATCCCTTGGGATACGGCCCTGTTAGCATAACTTTTAGTGCCATTCTAGGAGGAAAGGCAACCACGAAAATTGAGTTCTATAAACTGATGATGACTGTACGGGATCTGAAAAGGAAATACAAGCATCTGAAAGTAATCGTGGGCGGATCAGGTGCTTGGCAACTTGAGCTACATAGAAATCTGTCGAAGCGTCTCGGAATTGACACTATAGTAACCGGAGAAGGAGATGCTGAGGTCTATTCTTTCTTTCAAAAAGCAGTAAGAGGCGATCCCCTGCCGAGAAGACTTGATATGAGAAGCCCGCCACCCGAAAGAATAACTCCAATAAGAAACGCATCCATAGACGGGCTCGTCGAAGTATCTCGAGGTTGCGGAAGGCATTGTCAATTCTGCTCAGCAGCCGCCAGAAAGAGGCAAGATATTCCATTGAAGACCATAGCCGAGGAGATAGAAGTAAATATTCGAGAAAAATCTGGGGACCCAATCCTCCATGCTGAAGATGTTCTAATGTGGGGCTCAGAAGACAATATCCAGCCAAATCGGAAAGCTTTAGAGAAGCTATTCAAGACAGCTCTTGCAGTTCCTGGAGTCAGAAGCGTCGGTGTGAGTCATATATCACTGGCTGCCTCTACTGCGGATCCCAAACTAATTCCCGAATTATCCGAAATCATGAAACTGGGCACAGGACAGCTACGATTCTTTGCGGCTCAAACAGGCATTGAAACGGGAAGTCCAGAACTCATCAAGAGGCTTATGAGAGCCAAGCCGCTTCCATTCAAGCCAGAAGAATGGCCGGAGGTCGTGAAGCAAGCATTTGGCATACTTAACGACAATCATTGGGTTCCAGCCGCAACCATAGTCATCGGATTGCCTAAAGAAACTCCAGATGATGTTCAGAGAACTTTAGAACTGCTAGACGACCTTAAGAATAACCTGTCTCTTATGGTCCCGCTTTTCTTCGTACCAATGAAGGGTGCAATACTGGAAAGAGCAAAAGCCTTTATCGCCAGAGAACTGGAATATGCACACTGGGAGCTATTTGTCAAATGCCTGGATCACGACATAGAGCATGTACTGAGTCTGGAGAAAGAATATCTAAGAGGACTAAGCCTCATCAACCTTGCGGTGGGATTAGGATTCAAGGTTTTTGCCAGATGGATACGGTTGAGAGCGCAGAAGCTTGACTTCCATCGAGCCTATAAAAAGCTTAAGGTCAACATAGAAACGGCAACCGCGCTGAAATCAATTGCCGCCAGCCCGTCCAAATAATACTCAAACCTTGGAATGGTTCATTCATCATTCTTAGATCGAAGTGCTTAAATCTAAGTTATGAATAATATAACTTCAGGAACTGTCATGGCAGCAAATCTCAGATTTGATTGAACAGAATTGAGAAGTGGCCAACAATAATTGAGAAAACCTTAAGCTTGCTATAGCAAGATGATGAGTTTGTTAGGTCTGGATGTGTTGCCCGTGCTTCTATCAATATGGCATATAGTCGCATCGATAATGTTTGGCGTAATTGGCGACATCTTAATCATAATGTCAATCTCTTTGTATCGTCAAGGTTTCGCACAGGATGTTCCGTCAACCATTTCTGCGGCCTCTGTTTTGCTTGTTCTATGCTTCATGTTCGTCCTAAGCCCGCCGCTGCCTGAGGCGTTAACAGGGACTTTGCTGGCTTGGTGTGCTGCAGTAATTATCTATTACGTAATATGTTTCCGAAGATCATCCGAAAAGCATGAAAAAACGACTAATCCCACCCCCGCGGTGACCCCGCTCACTCAACATCTGCTGAGAAAGAGTTTTCACGCTCTAGTATTAGTCATACCTCTTGTTTATATCTACCTCGGTGACTACATATTCAAATTGCTGCAATTGACAGGATTACCAGAAGAAATCATAGGGGAAATTGGCCTTGACCCGGGAAGATTCTTCTCAATATTAGTAATGAGCTGCGCATTTGTGTTCATTTCTATTTCTGAGACAATTAGGGTCTTTGCAAAAAAGCATTATCCTTTCGCAGAAATCAGCCACAGAACCTTAAAACCCGAAGAAGGAAGAACTATAGCTCACCATTTCCACTTCTCCCTTGGGGTTTTTCTTATTCTAACATTGCTTCAAGGACAAATTGCCTTGGCAACCATAATGATGGCTTCTTTTGGTGACGCTGCTGCTTCATTAGCAGGCTTGACAATAGGCAAACACAGGATTCAAGATAAATCTGTTGAGGGTTTCGTTGCAGGTTCCACTGTTTCTTTCCTAATAGGGCTCCCATTTGTAAGCATATTACTCTGTATGATCGGGTCCTTTGTTGAATTGATTATTGACATTGCTTCATTGCCAATATCAGACAATCTCCTCAATCCCGTTCTAATAGGGACCACTATGACGGTGACTGCCTTGCTTCTTTGACCGCATGATTTGGCCATGAACTTAACTCAAAAAACAGCTTTGCTGGTCATGAAATAAGGTTTTTTATATCAAGGAAAACCTTTAAGTCGTTTTTATACTACAATCCATAGCATTCTTTCAGCATAAAATATAAGGGAGCTCTATCTATTCTCTTTTGAATAAATAACGTACGTTTTTGATCTGTCGTAATTTCCTTACATATGACCGAGGAAAATCCTAAAATGTAAAGATATTTGTCGGCAGAAGAGTCAATAGGGCAAGTAATTTATGTCTTTACTGATGCATTTAGCATAAATTTATTGATGGAACATCCTGTCATTTACTTACTCTGGGTTGTCTTTAATCACTCTTCCTGCTTCATTCCCCGATAACATCTGCTCTAGTTTAATAAGCTTTATCAAATAGACACGATATTCTTCTTCTAGTTCTTCCCTCATGCCTTCCCATTCTTGACGGATTAAAGAAACCTCTTTCCTGAAATCCTCTCTAATCGTTAGATCTAGCATTGTTTTTAGATAAAACTGGTGCTTCAGTTT
>JBHLPL010000093.1:0-7574 GCA_048939465.1 Promethearchaeota archaeon
TTAACAGATTGGGTCAGCATCGTAGTGATGGCCGGTCAAAGAGCTATCTAAAAAGGGATAGATGCCGGGGAATTTGCAAAGGAAGTAGCCCAAGTTGTTGGAGGAAAAGGCGGCGGAAAGGTTGATTTAGGTCAGGGGGCGGGGGGGAAGATCGACAAAGTCGAGGATGCCATCAAAAAAGCGTCAAGAATCATAGAAGAGAAAGCACTATGAACCAAAACGAGCTGCTGGATTTACTAACTATGGGAGAGGCCGCAAAGGATCTCAGGTACTTACTAAGTAGGAGTTATGGCAGAACAAGCGCTGTGAATTTTATTGGAGATAAGTATCTGTTGGATAAAGAAGAACGGCATATTCTCTTCAGAGCCGTATATCCCCCAGAGGATGCAGAAAAAAGAAGAAACAAGCTCATTTCAATAGAAAAGGTCGAGAATAAGGTACTAGCAATAGATGGATACAATCAGATAATAGTCGTTGAAAGCCTGCTCAATAGACTGCCGATTATTGATTGTGATGATGGGTTCATTCGTGATATTACTGGGGTCTTCAGCAATTATAAGGTATCAAATGTGACATATGATGCAATAAAGCTGATTTTGGATCTTGTGGTGGAATACTTGCCGAAAAAGACCTTGTTCTATTTTGATCAGCCGATAAGCAAAAGCGGAGAACTAGCAATGGAAGTAAAGAAGAGATTAATGGAATATGGATTAGAAGGCGACGCAGGAGCAGTAAAACAACCCGATCGAGAAGTCTTAAATGAGGGGGAAATCGTGGCCAGCAGCGATGGAATCATCATAGATAGTGCAGAAATGATAGTCGATTTGGCAGGATATATTGTGCGCAAGAGCAAGAAGAAGCTGGTCAAGATATGAGTCAAGACCATCATAGGATGCTTCTGCATTAAGTTCTAGCCTTATTGGTGAGAAGTCCTCTTGCGAAAGCTGGGGGATGAGAGCACGAAACGCTTATATGTCCTTTTTTCCAGCACTTTACTTGCGTAGGCATAGGACAGGCCGAAGTCACGCCTGTGGAGACCAAGACCTCCGTAACCTACCCTTCTCGACGTGGCTCTAAGACAAGTCTCTGCCGACGGAGACTGCGCTCGGGGTGGGTGGAGATCGAGTCCGGTCGCAGAAGCAGGAAGCCACCTGCGAAAGCTGGTGGTAGTTCACAAGCAACATTTTACTTCATTCTTAAGGGGCCCGTGGCCTAGCCAGGATAGGGCACTGGCCTTCTAAGCCAGTAGATCTGCCATGGAACCGAGCAGAGCTGAATCAGGGGTTCAAATGCCTTTTCAATAAGAATGGGCTGAAATTCCCCTCGGGCCCGCCATTTTTGGACTGTTTCAACGGTGTGGTTGATGGATTCCGTCTTATGTTTAAGCATTTCAAAGGATAGAGGAGAAAAAGCAAGGCGACTTCTGAAAACCCTAGGACTTTTCAATGAGGATTGGACAATAGAAACCGACGATGTTCGGTTGTATATTCCATTACTACGAAGGCCGTCTTCAGACGAAGACAGAAAAATCTCAGAAGAGATATGCCAATATGAGATAGTCCACAGAAGCCTTAACGCTAGAGCAAAGAAGAGGTCTAGGAACCTGAAAGGATTCTTGACCAACAAACTCACGGCGTCTCAACTTAAACTGCTCCCTAGGGCATTTGATATTATCGGTGACATTGCAGTAATAGAAATACCACCAGAACTTAGAAGTGTAAAGAAAAAAATTGGAGATGCCTTGATTGCAATTCACAGAAATGTGAATTCTGTATTTGCCAAGGCCGGTAGTGTAAGAGGCAAATACCGGACTAGAATGCTGGAGCACATTGCAGGAGTGAACAAAACCGAGACAACCTATCGTGAACATGGGTGTGCATATCAGCTTGACGTCTCAAAGGTATATTTCAGCCCGCGTCTATCTGCAGAAAGGGGAAGAGTAGCTGCTCAGATCAAGCCTCAAGAAGTTGTGCTAGATATGTTTGCAGGCGTCGGACCTTTTTCAGTCTTGATAGCCAAAACCAAAGGGGTTAATGTATATGCGATTGACATCAATCCGTATGCGATTTATTATTTAAGAAAAAACATCCTAGCAAACCAAGTCAATAGCTTGGTTACTGCATACCTAGGAGAAGCGAGAGAAATAGTCGAGAAAAACTATCGGAGAATCGCCGACAGAGTGATCATGAACCTTCCCGAAGAAGCGAGTCGATATTTGGATGTAGCATGTTTAGCCATCAAACGGAGTGGAGGAACCATACACTTCTATGAGTTCAGATCATCAAATGCACCAGTTGAGGAAGCCATAGCTGAGACTTCAAATAAAATCCAGGCCTATGGAAGAAAATTGGAGAGTATTTCCGGGAGGAAAATCAAAGAAAGTGCACCTTTCAAGTGGCATGTTGGTTTGGATATCAAAATAAAGTGACAGAACTCCTTAGATAATAATAGTAGAAGTGATAAGTTGTTGAGGGTTTTTAAGAAGGGATATCATTTTGCGATTCAAATCGATAGCTGCTTTGTCCGCTCTAATCATGAGAGTACGTCCACAAATAAAATCGCTTTTGCGTCCGACTATATCTGAGGAGTGTGAAAAAGTCAGATCAGGATGACCATATCCAGTTATTACCTCCTTGAACTTGCCGACACCAAGAACTACCTGAATTTCTGCGCCTTCACAGCATGCGAATTCTTTGAATTCTGGACTTAGATCTCTTATCGATCTGTCGGCATTTACTCCGATGACGCAAGTACCTCTACTTCCGACAGTGGGAGCCATTGTTAATTCAAACGTGGTCTGGTGCGTTGCAGTTATATTGGGATGACCACATGCTTTGACGATTTCGATAGTCTTAGTCAATCGATTGCCTCGCAGTCTTTTCATCTTTTTCTCCGCAAAAAGACCCCATCTGAAAGGGTGAAGATGAATTGCGGTATGTTTAAATGATTTTTTGGTAATTAAGTTTTGGGTAAGACACTCGTAAGAGCAAGGTTGATCGACGGCATGGGTGTAACATTCAGTCTGGGAGCGCAGGCCTTGTGGGTGTATCCTGCTTGACGGGGCTACTAGCTGTTTTTGGCACAGTATGGAGCGGATCAGCCCAAAGGCTGAAAGAGATCTTCCTGTGCAGCCCTGAATTCGGAGTACAGAAACCTCCCCTCTGAGAAGCCGAAGTTTACTCAGGTGTATAAGGCAGGGAGAAGGAGGAGGCTCCTTGCGAAAGCTGGGAGCAGCACACTAGTTATTATACGCTAAACAACCTAAATTAATTAAAGATAAGATATTATTGTTCCTAGCCATCCAGTTTATTAAATCTCGGTGAAATCCTTGTCAAATAAGCGATCATTGGAAGAAAAGCAAAGAACAATAGAGCGATTGAAAAAATCGGGCTCAGTGAGTGATCCTAAAGTCATACAAGCATTCCTGAAGGTTCCTAGAGAGGAATTTGTGAATCCAGATTTAAGAAATGAGGCCTATATAGATACTCCTCTTCCGATAGGGCATGGTCAAACCATATCTGCGATTCACATGGTACTAATGATGTCAGAAGTTCTGGACCTGCAAATAGGGCACAAGATGTTAGAAGTCGGTGCAGGTTCAGGCTATCACGCAGCGATATGCGCTGAGATTGTGGCTCCACAAGACGCCGGTAATAAAGGACATGTGTTCTCTATCGAGAGAGTACCAAATCTAGCAGAATTTGCTAAGAAGAATCTGGAACGAGCAGGATATGGTGATAGAGTCACAGTTATCTTGGGGGATGGGACATGTGGCCTTCAAGAGGAGGCACCTTTTGACCGCATTCTCGTAACAGCTGCGGGTCCAACAATACCGAGGCCGCTGATCGAACAGTTGAAAGAAACGGGAAAACTAGTTATACCGATAGGACAATTACATCTGTGGCAGGATCTTGTCTTGGTTGAAAAGACCAAGAGAGGAATAAGGAAAAAGAGACTATGTGGAGTAGCATTTGTTCCCCTTAAAGGAAAATATGGATGGAAGTAATTCAGAAGAGCAAAAAACAGGATAAAGTGTTAAGTAGAAAGGAATTGATTTCATTAGGTGAGGAAATACCAATGAGTGGATTGGAGGAATTGATAGAAAAGGCCAAGGAGCTTAAGAGGAAAGGCTTAACAACAGAGGAAATAGCGAATATACTGAACGTGCAAACTGATACTGCAACATGGCTATTAGTTAAGGCAGAGAAAGGTGTAAGAAGAACCGAGCCAAGGGACGTATTTGTCGACTGGAGTGTCATCGGTAGAGATCCGGCCCGACTTGAGCTCATGGGAATAATGCTTGCTAGTCTGATAGACGAGGCCATGGCAGACGGGAGTATCGAGGAGCCAGATATGATCGCAGGAGTGGATGCTGACGGCGGACCGTTAGCCACTATCATTGCGCGAGAGTTGGAAAAACCATTGGCAATAATCAGGTGGAGGCATAGTGCAGAAGGAAAGAAGGACGAGCAACACCTTAGCATAGTAGACTCAAATTTCGGAGATGTCTATGGAAAGAAGATTTTGCTTGTAGATGACGTAATCACGACTGGAATTATGATACATGAAATAGCTAATGCCTCAAAAAAGACCAACACAAGGATCGTTGGTGCAGTTGTTATAGCAAACAAAACAAGTACTGATGAGGTTGACGGTGTGCCCTTACGTTGCGTCATAAAGGTAACTGCAATTTGATGAAAACCCTTGTTGGAATCTGCATCATATCTAAGTTTTTTTCATCAAAGCTATGAAGAATCCTGGCGTATCATGCAGATCGGGATAAAATCGCTGTAGATGCTTCGCTTCAGGGAATTGCTCTTGCAGTTCACCAGACGACCCGTATAAATAGACTTGATCAATAACAGAAAAACCGAAATGCTCCGTTGCATATTTGATATTAGATTCATTCTCTTCAGCCGATAAAGTGCATGTACTGTAAGCAATGATGCCGTCTTTCTTTACGAGTTTCCCGGCTACGCCAAGAAACTGCCTCTGGTATGCTGCACACGCTAATATTTCATTTCTTGTCTTTGTCTCATACAATTTAGGACGATGGCCCAGAGCAGAGCATGGGGGATCGATTAGTACGCGATCTGCTCTTAAAGAATACTCTTCAGCCAATCCGAGGGCATTCCGCTGAAGAATCTTGACATTGGTTATACCCAATCTCTGAGTGTGATGGTTTAGTGTTTGGAGACGAGACGGAGAACGATCTACAGCCAATATTGTTCCCCTGTTATTCATTAGCTGAGCCATGTGTGTGGTTTTTCCACCTGGTGCAGCGCACATATCAATGATAAATTCATTTGGTTTTGGGTCCAGAATTCGACTTGTTAGAATAGCAGGTAGAGATTGACCGTAGAAATATCCTAACTGATACAGTGGTGTTTCTCGCAAGCTTAAAACATGGTATTTGGATTTGATAACCTCTACAGCTAATCCTCGTCTCTTCTGAAGTATCTCTTTACTACTCATCTTTGCTATACCAGTAGCTATACGGTTACCATATTTGTCAACTATGAGAGTCTTATCTCCAGGATGGATTTTGCCTGTTTTAATTACTCCAGGCGCATAGAGACAGGCACCCAGCATCACGCTTTCTGCTGCGAAATTTATCCGCTACAATCCTCTTGTCAGCATCCGGTATATCGAAAGGGCCCTTGACAGGAAAGGAAATCATTTCGGTTATCTTCATATCGGATTTAGCTTCTACGCCTTTCTCAGCCAGTAGGCTGATAAGCCGTTCTGGTGAAATTCTAATAGTGTTTGCCCTAATGGTGTAATTCTTTCCGGGCTTTCTTAATGCAGCAATAATGCGTTCTGCTCGATTCAGACCGTATGATTCGATAAACACTCCAATAACGTCTGAGGAGTAACCATATTTCTCTGATAAAACCATAATATCCGAACCATGCATATGAACCACCATTTGCTTTCAGATTCCTATAATTAGTTACATGTTCTTAAAATGTCTGAAGCATAAGTGAAGTAAAAATCTAAACCTAATCCTTATGTCAAAATCATCAAACAGGCTTCTGAGTGATTCCAATATTTGAACATATGTTCTAGTATTGAAAAATTGAAAGTATGGCTTTCAATGATGTTCTCAAAGAGACAGAGAATACATCAAATCACAAAAAAGAGAGGTTGTGTGTGGTCAGACGGATAGTCCTCCCGGATCCCAACAGATGACCTTTTTCAACAACCTGCTGACGTCTCTAAAGTAATAGAGGACGTCTCAGCAGTTGAGCAGCCTGATCAGGTGACAAGGCATCTCTAGGGGATCCGTTTTCTTTAACCACGTTTCGTACCTTTCTCTTTACAACAAACACATTGCATCCCCCCTTTCCCGCCTTGTGGCGGTTTGGGTATTTGTTTCATCACGCCCCTCCTTGGCGCTCTGTCTAGGAAAGATGTCTTTCACAGAGCAGACAAATCCACCCGAACAAAGAGGTTTCAATTGCATCCCACTCCCGCATCAATCCTACGATTATATCTAATAACGGCTATATATTTACATATTTGTCTAATATAATAGTCATCAGTCTAATTAAATGATTGTTATGACAGGATTGGCTGTATTGCTTAAAACGAGTCCTTTGACTGTATTGAATCAATTGATGTTTGTGATTTACAAAATAATATTTATAATGAAAAGTGGGCTTCATATTAACTGATATATACTTGGATAGGGGCATTTCCTGAAGCGAGGGAGAAGGAATGGCGGAGCTAGATAGGTTCGTGAAGAATTCCTATATCACTAAAAGACAGTTTACAATTTATCAGCTATTAATGAATCGAGATTTAACCATAAAAGATGTCGCCAAAAAGTTGGGAGTTACTGAAAACACAATTTATGTAACCCGTAGGAAATTTCACAATATCCTAGATAGGGCAACCCGAACACTTGAAGTCGCCTCAAAGCTGGGTGTAATAGATAGAGAAAGGATTAAAAGGCTTCTTATTGAGAACAAAGATTCTGCTCTGTAGACTGATGTCGGTAGGGTGATCGCGGAAGCAGATGTATCAAAAGCTAAGGAAAAAAGAAAGAGGAGTCACTCAGTGCCTGATTTCCAGTCGGAAAGATACTTTATTTGCTCTTCGGTTAACTTGTCAATCGATATTCCTAATGCCTCCAGTTTGAGTTTTGCAACTTGCTCATCAATCTCTGGAGGAACTTTGTACACATCTGGCTTGAGTTCACTGCCATACTTTACCAGATACTCTACGGAAAGCGATTGGTCACTGAAGGACATATCCATAACCTTTCCAGCCCATTTATCTTGGGACGCTGGGGTGGCCTTTTCCGCCTAGAACCATGAATCACGGCTAGCCTGCGGCGGCCAGATTTACTAAACGTCCCTCAGCAAGCAGATATAATCTTCGACCATCTTTTAGCATGTACTCATCCACATTTGGTCTAATTCTTTGTTTTTTGACGGTCATGGCCTCCAAATCTGACAGGGCGAGCTCCACATTGAATTGACCCGTTGAAGGAGACTCCAACGTGTGGCCTGTGTTGGCAAGTATCGCCCCATCCTTCATCAACTCCATATGCTCCTTACGAATGACAT
>JBHLPL010000094.1:0-7552 GCA_048939465.1 Promethearchaeota archaeon
ATATGCTTGACCAACGGTCAAGCAAACCATTAGAAAAACAACCGTCAACAAAGATAGACGCATCTTCCGGTAAGCCTCCCTAGTGAGTGATCTCATGCCGCAATGAGCATCGGAAATATTTGCCTTTAAGAAAAGTCTCAAGAATCTGGGATTCCAGGTAAGTGTGGGAGGGCTCATGTAAACTACTCCTCCCTTGCAGAAGGAGCTTATGACTGTGCTTGACCGCAATTCCCTCTCAGGCTTTGGCCTCATCGCATGTCGAATCATGGGACGGTTTACAGCGCCCCAGCCCGGTAATCCGCATATAGCGTCGGGCTATGGAGTCTACTCGCCCACCCTACCCGCAGGTCATCAACCGTTTCCACATCGGAGAGATGTGTGCCTTTAGACCTGTTAGCATGTCTAGCGCAGAAGTATTTAAGGACCGCTCAATTCCTCTCCACCCTTTCAGACGAAGTCTCCATAAGGTGGTTTAGACGAATGGTATCAGGCGCCGTAATAACAGAGCCGATAACAGATCAAATCCTATTAATCAAAGGAGAAAACAACGGCAAATTTCCTTATTCCAATTCTATTCTAATCTTGGATAACGAGATCGTCATAATTGACACAGGCTGCGGAATCAAGATCTTAAGGCAACTAAGAGAGGAATATGATATTGGTTACATCATAAACTCCCATACGCATCCAGACCACTCGGCAGGCAACTGGGTGTTTGAAGACAAGCCAATTCGCGTTCCAGAACAGGGATTTGACACAAGCGGAAACTCTGTGTCCCTCTCAGAGAGGTTTGTTAGCAATGAACTTGCCCCCCTCTGGAGAAAGATGGTCAAGGATCTAATGGGATTCAGGGATTGCAAGCCGACCAGTACATATAATGAGAGGACAATCTTTGATTTTGGCAAAACGATCTTCAAGCCCATTCATACACCAGGACATACGAAGGACCACTACTGCTTCTATGAGGAAAGGAGAAGAATACTCATATCTTTTGATTATGATCTGACTGGATTTCCCTGGTATGGCCATAGAGAATCGAATCTTCAAGAGTTCAAAGAGTCAATAGTGAAAATCAAGGCTCTGTCCCCTGAAGTCGTAATATCGTCTCATAGGGGAGCCATTAGTCAAAACATCGATTATGAATTTGACCAATTCTATGGAAAAATAGATGAAAGGGATGAAAGAATATTATCCCTACTGACCGAAAAGAAGAATATTGACCAGCTTGTGGAGTCTGCTCCAATTTACGGTAGATTCCCCTATGTTGAGCCGCTTCTTCGTTATTGGGAAGAACAGATGATCATGAAGCATTTAAGGCAACTGGCGATTCGGGGAGAAATAGAAAGAGATGGGGATCTCTATGGTCGCACTGGATAGGTATGAAGTCTGGTCCTTCGACAGAGGCCAGGGTTTTTGACAAGATTTACTCTCTCACAGACTCAACGAGGAAAGCTATTTTGACATTCGCACGGTACTCAATGATTTTTTTGCCTTCCACCTTTCCTGTCCAACCAACTACGTCGATGCCCCGGATGTTCCGAATGGTCTTACCTGCCTCCTCAATTGCGTTATCAACAGCATCCTGCCAGCTTTTTTCTGAAGCTCCTACGAGCTCAATTATCTTAATAACAGTCACGATATCACCCTCCGAACAATAATCGACTAGCAAATTAATATAGATTTCTGTCAGAGTCTCTTCCTTATCGTTTGTAGCATGATAATCAAAAATCCAGAATTACGCCTTTGGGCGTGAGCTCTTGGAACATATGTTCCAATTCTCCAGAAAGATTAAATATAGTAGATGTCTAAACCATGAAGGGTGTAAGAGTTGGCTACAGATCCTGTCTGTAACATGAAGGTTGACGAAAAAACGGCGAAATGGAAGAGCGAATATAAAGGAAATACGTATTACTTCTGCGCACCGGGATGCAAGAAAGCCTTTGATGAGAATCCAGAGAGATTCCTCGGCTAATTATACTGGTGAAATGTCAGATACCGATTGAACTATGAACTGCGGCTAGTGCACAGTATAGTCATAGGCAAATGCCCAGAAACGATAGATTCAAGATTGGCGTGATCATTTCTGCTGATTTCACACAATCATCCCCGCCTTATCAGATGTCAAAATATAAGCGATCTCTTGACAGACCAGCATGATTTGAGCTTTATTCCTTATCGTTGCACAAGGATTTTCATTCCTTGACGATATTGTTAAATTATAGTAGACAGATAAATATGAGTCCAGGCGGTGTTATTCTTGGACAGAGATTTAGTTTTTGAGCATATTGAGGATAATTATGAAAGCCACCTTGCTCTTCTTCAGGAGCTCGTAAGACAGCCTTCAATCTCAGCAGAGGAACAAGGCATTCGGGAATGTGCGGAGCTCATTAAAGGCTATATGAAGAATTTAGGATGCGAAGAGGCGAGGCTTGTCGAAACATCAGGCAACCCGGTAGTATATGGATTTTATAATGCCGGGGCAGATAAGACAGTCATCATATATATGATGTATGATACACAGCCAGTAGATGAACCAGGCTGGACTGTTGACCCTTTGAAGGGCAGGGTCGTCGATGTGGAACCCTTTGGAAAATGCCTCGTAGCGAGAGGAGCATATAATACAAAAGGCGAACTCGGTGCCTTTATCAATGCTTGCAGGTCCATAACCGCTGCTGGCGAGAAAATTCCAGTGAATCTAATCTTTGTCGCCGAAGGCGAGGAAGAACTCGGTAGTCGGCACCTTCCTGAATTCATCAAAAGATATTTAGATAAGCTGAAGGAAGCAAATGCCGTCTTTTTCCCGTGGACTTCTCAGGACCAGAAAGGAAAGGTTCAGATGTACCTAGGTGTTAAGGGGATTATCTATTTTGAACTTGAGCTCGATGGTAAGAACTGGGGGTACGGGCCGACAGAGTTTGACATCCACGGAAGCCTTAAGGGGTGTGTTGATAATCCTGCTCTACGCATGATACAAGCCCTGAGTACATTTACTTCGAAAGATGGGAATACGGTCGCAATTAAAGGCTTTTATGACAATGTTCTATCACCCAGTGAAGAAGACATGGGACTTCTGGAAGAACTTGAAAAAACCTTCGACGAGGACACGATGAAGAGTGAATTGAAAATCGATCGTTTCGTTGATGATGCTCATGGAAAGGAGGCATTGTTGAAGTACTTGTATACGCCCAGCCTAAACATAGATGGTATTTGGAGTGGCTATACTGGACCCGGAACAAAGACAGTTCTGCCTCACAGAATCACGGTGAAAATGGATGTAAGGCTAATTCCGGATATGACCGTGAGCGAAGTACTCCCAAGAATCAGAAAACACTTGGACGATCACGATTTTAATGAGATCAAAATAAGGGACCTTCAAGAGGGCTATAGCTGGGCCAAGACAAGCATAAAAGAACCGGCTGCTCAGGCCGTACTCAAGACGTATCGCGAGTTTGGATATGAGCCAGAAATATGGCCCCATCTCGCTGGAAGCGCACCATTCTGCATGTTTAACCGCGACCCTCTGAATCTGCCTTTTGTAATGGGGGGATTGGGACATGGACTCAGAGCCCATGCGCCGGACGAGTATCTGGTGGTAGGAGAAGGTGGACCGACCCAGGGACTTACGACTCTTGAGAAATCATATGTTGTATTCCTGGACAACTTTTCTAAGATGCTGTAAGAACGATCGTTCTTTGGGCTTTTCCCGTCAAGATTTCGTAAACTCTGACAGCGCCCATTGGGCTTTTTGACTTATTAAACAAGGAACATAAGAAGGAGTCTTAAATTAGATTTATATAATAGGACGATAAACCACAATCTAATTCGTTTACGATTCTGGTTAAGGTCTTAATATTAGCATTCTGTTATTTCCTTAAGTTGTGGATCCGGAATCCTGTTGAAGGTTTCGCTTTGCGAGGTGAGCTCCACTTTGGAAGAAGAGACAATAGAAGAAAAGAAAGCAAGAGGTCTTATTGAGCTGAGAGGATATACGCTGGTTGAGAAAGAGAAACAAGAGGGAATTACAAGATATATATTCAAAGTCCCCGAAGGTAAGAAGGGAGTGATTTTTGCGATACATCGAAAAATCGTTGGAGTCTCCAGCATTAAGAAATTATTAGCATTTATGGAAGAAAAAGGGATTGAAAAGGGGATCATTGTAGCCGAGAAGAAATACAGTGCAGCAATCAAAAAGGAAGCCAAGGCTCAGAAGATTGAGCTGATTCCCGGCCGTCTTCCCCCATCAAATATCTTCAAACACGAGCTAGTACCGGGCCACGAGATACTTACACCCGAGGAGGTCGAAGAGTTATTACAGAAGTATAGGATAGATCTAAATCAACTTCCCCAGATAAAGGTCTCAGATGTGGCCGTTATAGCCATTGGCGGAAAGAGCGGAGACATTATTAAGATCACAAGAAGAAGCCCTACAGCGGGAGAACATATAGCCTACAGATTGGTGGTTCCTTAACGCCCATCGGCAATTTAACGGGTCAGCAGATAAAACCATTCTTCAGATGTTCAAAAAGAGTTTCAGCAATGCAGACGACCATAGAACGAACCCTTAGTGTATGACCTAGCTGCCTCAGAAGCAATTCTTGGTTTCGTTCATCTAAGCAACCTCAAGGAGATCCAGCCTGAAAGGGCAGAGTAGTTTATTCCTTTTCCTCGAGTTCTTGATATATTTCTCTCTGGATTACAAACCTTTGAACCTCGCTTGTACCTCCGCCAATTCTCATAAGACGGGAATCTCTCATGAGCTTCTCCACGATTGTCTCATTGGTGTAGCCAATTCCCCCCAACACTTGAAGAGCATCATCACAGACCTGAAAGGCCGTCTCTGTTGCAAACAATTTTGCCATAGATGCTTCTTTCGTTGCTCTCAAACCCCGATCTATCATTCTTGCCGCTCTGAGAGTTAAAAGCCTTGCCGCTTCTATTTTTGTGCCCATATCTGCTATTCTGAAGCTAATAGCCTCGAACCTTCTAATCGGACGCTTAAATTGAATTCGCTCTGAAGAGTGCTTCACAGCGGTTTCAAAAGCACCCCTTGCATAGCCTACAGCTTCACCTGCAATTGCTATCCTCTCGGAGTCTAACTCATCCATTAGGATGTTGAAACCTTGATTTTGTCCCTTCAATATGTTTTCTTCGTCTATCCTATAACCTTCAAGAACGAAGTGTGTATTCCTGCATCCTTTCATGCCCATCAAATCGAAGTCCTTTACAATCCTGAAGCCAGGCCTATCACACTCGATGATGAAAGCAGTCATACCCTTTCTCGGATCTACGTTCGGATCCGTTATGGCGAAAAGGATCATATAGTCTGAGACACTGCCGTTTGTAATAAATCGCTTTTCTCCGTTTATAATCCAGTCATCCCCATCCTTTACAGCCTTCGTCTCCATGGCGGCTACATCTGAGCCAGCATTTGGTTCAGTTATGGCGATTGCTCCAATCTTCTCACCCCCGATTATTGGGGTCAAGTATTTCCTTTTCTGCTCTTCTGTGGCATTCCGATTGATAGATATGCCGTAGAGCGTCGCTGAAGTCATACGAGACATGTCCAAACTAGGACTTACCGCCGAGATTTCCTCTGCTAATATGGTTTCGTATACCATTCCTCTGTTGGATCCGCCGTATTCCTGAGGGTGCATTATTCCAAGAAAACCCTCTTTACCAAGATTTCTGATGATATCCCTAGGATACACATTCTTCTTCTCGATCTCGTCAACCTTTGGCACAACTTCTCTACGAACAAAGTCTTTTGCTTCTTCTCTAAACTCCAGTTCCTCATCGGAGAATAACAAGGTCATATTCCTTACACCTTTCCTGATTATTCTTTTATGGGAGGTTGCTAATAATATAGGCCATCATAATTTAACGTTTCCCTCTTTCAGAGAATCGACCTCATAATAGAGGATCAGAAAATCCATTCATTCTAAGAGTGAAAGGTTTGGGTAGAATGACATGTTGATTTGGATAGTTATGATTTTCGTTCTGCTGGCACTAACGGTCTTAATGGTGGGCTATCCTCGAATGAACTTCCCACGCAAACCTTGCGACGAGAGTATGGAGGACGTTAGATTAGTGAAAGCCTTTGATAGGATAAGCCAGTGGCCTGGGTTTGAATTCATACGCAGGAACATTGTAAGGGAATTAAAGAGAATTCGTCCTAACGGGATTCTGGTGGATGCTGGCTGTGGCCCGGGCTATCTGATAATGCGTATTGCCAAAGAGATTCCTGACCTGAAGATCATTGGAGTCGACATATCACAAGGAATGATACAGAGGGCGTCTGTCAATCTCTCTTCCCTCGGGTTGAGCGACAAGGCGGAGTTCAGGAAGGGTGATATCAAGAGAATGCCCTTTGAGGATGATACAGTAGATCTCATAGTAAGCACATTTTCCTTGCATCATTGGTCACATCCGGAAAGGTCATTGAGCGAAATTCATAGGATTCTGAAGCCTAAGGGAAAGTTCCTCCTCTTTGATTTCAGAAGGGACAGCCGCAGAATATTCTATTGGCTTCTCACATTTGCCTCAAGAACAGGACCCTCAGGACTCAGGGAGGCTAATGAACCAGTTTCATCCTTTCTATCAAGTTACACGGTTTGTGAAGTGAAGGCTCTTCTTTCCGAAACACAATTCATACGCTGGAAAATCAAACCAAGGCTCGGATGGATGTACATCTGGGCATTCAAAGGGTGAAATAGACTCCTATTTCTCCGATCACGTTCAAAAGCGGTCGATAAGGTAAACATTATAAGTTTCCTTACATCATAAGTCATCTTCACGCAATAATAGCCAATCACCTTAGGAGAGAAGGATATTTGAGAAGAGTAGCAGTTGTCGGTGTTGGGAGTACAGAGATTAGATCAACAACACCCGATGTTTCTTTTAAGGAAATGATGTTCGAGGCAGCAACGAAGGCATATGAAGATGCCGGAGTAGATCCTAGGAGGGATGTCGATAGCTTCATAGCGGCTTCAGAAGACTACTGGGAAGGATACAGCATATTCGACGAGTTCGTTCCAGATCAAATAGGCGGATTGCTGAAACCGGTCTGCACAGTAACAGATGGACTGTTCGCCCTAATAACGGCATATATGCAGATACGTACGGGACTGGTGGATATAGCAGTAGTCGAAGCTCATAGCAAAGCCTCCGATATTCTCACTTTTGAAGGTATAGTAGCGTTTGCGTTAGATCCCATATATCATAGACCTTTAGGTGGACATCCGTTCTATATTGCCGGACTTGAAATGACACGATACTTAGCTGAAACTGATACGTCATTGGAAGAGTGTGCAATGGTCGTATCGAAAAATAAGAGAAACGCCTTGGACAATCCTTACGCCGCGTTCGGGACAAACATATCATCAGATGACGTGCTAGACTCAAAGCCCATGTTTTACCCCTTGAAAAACCTTGAAATCAGTCCCTTAGCAGATGCTTCCGTGGTCATAGTTATGGCCTCAGAAGATGTAGCAAGAAGGCTTACAGATCTGCCTATCTGGATCAGAGGAGTAGGGTGGTGTTCTGATACTATTCA
>JBHLPL010000095.1:0-7542 GCA_048939465.1 Promethearchaeota archaeon
GGCGACGGCGGATCCTCTGGGCCCGGATAAATCCGATTCAAGCGTTTTCTTTACTTCAAATGAATTCGTATTCATCCCGCGCTGCAAGCAGCGGGGAATTCGAATTTAAACGCGCCAACCCGCCTCAACACTCAGAATAGCCAGCAGGATAAGAAACGAGCCACTGGAAAATAGCACACATCTTGTTCTACATTCATTTCATGCCCAATTTCTGACCTTGCTCAAGTAGAGTAATCGCCTCTCTGAGTCGTCGCTCCCTTGTCTCCTGACGCTTGGCGGCTGAGATCCAGCCCATAAATTGCCTCTGATACGAAGAGGCTAGTTGATCGAAGAAGCTCTTCGCCTTTTTGTTTTTTGCCAGTGCAGAGGCCAACTCCTTGGGAATGTTCGATGGTATTCGTGGCCTATCCGGTTTGTCCCACAGCCCAGATGCTTTGGCCTCCCGTATCTTCATAAGGCCGGCTTCAGTCAAAAGGCCTTGCTTCTTGAGTTCCATGATACGCTTCTTGTTTAATTCCGACCATCGACTATCAGCTTTACGAGGTGTCATCTTTCTCACATATTTCTCATCATCGATCTTCTTGATAACGCTGTCAATCCAACCAAAGCATAAAGCTTCTTCAACCGCCTCATCATACTCGAGCGTGGCCTCACCTGTATGCTTCTTGTAGAAAAGCAGCCATATCCCATTGCTCTTATCATAATGCTGATTGAGCCAGTCTCTCCACTCCTTCCGCGTTTTTACGTACACTTGTTTCATAGTCTCTCCTAGAACGTAAGAGCTGAGGGGTAACCCGTCTGGGATTTCTCAGCGGATGTCTTTGTTCGGAAATTCTGGTGAACCATACTTGGCTGCAAATTCTACAATTATATTTTGAAATGATTGAGGGATCTTACTCCACGCTTTCTCAAGTATTGAAGAAGGGATGCCTCTGTAATATGCCTCTGCGATCGCCCCAGCAATAGCTGCTTGAGTGTCAGCATCGCCCCCCAAAGAGACTGCGTTACGGATTGCGTCTTCAAAGTCTGTCGAGTCCAAGAATGCAATGATTGCTTCAGGTACTGAACCAGGGCAAGTCAGGTTGATACTATAATCTGGTCGAATTGAATCCACTGTCCTATCAAGATCATATTCGAATCTTCCGGTGATCTGCCTTCGTATGTCTTCTTTTTCTGCACCTGACCGAGCTAAGTATATGGCTAGTGCAGTAGCCTGGGCACCTTTAATGCCCTCAGGATGATTGTGTGTGCACTCAGCACTTTTCTTCGCGTGCATCAGAACAGACTCGTCGGAATCATAGGCATGACCTACGGGACTTACTCTCATAGCTGAGCCATTTCCAAGGCTGTTATACGGTTCGATGCCCGACGATCGTACCCACAACATGAATCTAGGCCCGTAACCTCGCAGAGGGTATCGCCTTGCATAGGACTTGATCGTTTTACCGTAGCCTTTTCCATTCAGAATTGCATCTGCGACCGCGACGGTAAGTACAGTATCGTCGGTATAGGTGCTAAGACGCGGGAATAGCTCGAAATCCTTACACTTGATGCGAAGGTTCTCACGAGTTGAGCCTATTATATCGCCTACTATTGCCCCTAGCATGTCGTCTCGCTTATGTTATTCCGAACGCTTCATCTAACGCGCAAAGGAAAGGCAGGCTCAGCGCCGTTCATCTTCGAATTGCTATCATCTTTCTTGTTTTTATATTCCAGTGTAATGTCAACGTCCTGAAATTTCTCTTAAATTGCATTCCTAGTCTTCCTTTTCACTGCGTTTTCAAGCTTTTCAAAGGTGAATTTCGGGTATCCTTGTGCTTCAGCCACGCTGAATTTCACACTGGAAGAAGCGTTCCTTGATGAGACAACTTCTACAGGGAAAACAGCGATCATTCTTTTCTCTATGTCAATTGTTGGTTTTACAATCCAGTATAGGATTTTTCTTGTGTCTGGTTCCATTAGGACCATTTGAGTATTTCTCCCCATGATTTCTAAATCATTGGGAGTTTGAAGGGATATGTCTGTGATCACATAGAATTTGTGAGGATTTGCTACAGTTGCTTCTACAACGTTATAAGATCCTACATCTAAGTTGCGATACCACACTGTGGGCTTTATTTCCAAAAGTGGGGTGATAGTCCCTGCTCTTTTCTTGATCTTTGTTCTTATTTCGAGATCTTTGATGGAGACAAGTGCACTATCTGATTTCCATCCATAGGAGTTGGGTGGATCTGAAATATCAACAGATTTCCATTCATAGGAGGTAAGTGGGTCTGAAGTATCGAAAGATTCTGTGAGTTTTATATGGGTCGCATCAATGAAACCCAGTTGGTTGTATGCTACGTCAAAAGGAATCCAGCCTGCGGATGGAAAACAGACTTCCGCCCAACCGTGTGGCTTGAAGTGGATTGTATCGTTGTAATTTATACCGACAAGACCGATTATGAACTTAGCTGGAATTCCCAATGATCGGAGAAATCCAATAAATAGATTAGTCTTTTCATCACAGACACCTTTCCGATTTTCAAGAACCCATGAAGCTTTTTGCGAAGTCGAAATGGTAGAGGTATCAATATGGGCTTGCACATTTTCCCTCACCCATTTACTCACTTCAAAGACAACTCTGTAGAGGTCATCTTCTCCTTGGGCTATAGATGAGGCAAGGGTGCGTATTTCCTCATCGTCTGAGTCAACAATCAAACTTGGTCTTGCATATTTGATTTGCCTTGTTGGGATGGCCTGTAACGGGAAGGGTATTTTATCCGTAACTTGATAGAATTCATGCCTTGAAACAGTCTCTGCTTTTAGCCTAAATTCGTGGCGTCCTGGGGGTGGAGCATCTAATTCGAACTCTATAGAGCGGTCAACAATCTCGCCAGGTGGTATGATTTCAAGATCCGATATCTTCTGTCGGCCATCACTCACGGGTAGAATCCTAAGGTTTGCTTTCAGATATTCTACAAAATAATTCGGTGTTTCTTGTGAAATGATTATCTGTGAACATATCTCTGTTTCTAATGTCAGTTCTTTGGCAATTCGAAGCCTTTCACGATATTGCTCCATCATTTCTTCAGAGGACTTTATCGCAAGAGTTCTTGATGCTGAGGGTTCGTTGATACTACAGCCAGTGTTTAACATAAGCACTGAAAATATCAGAATATTGGTCACCCAGGTCCTTCCTACTATGGTAGTGAAACAAAACTCCATTTCCCTGCTTTCTTTGAATCTGAACACTCGATTGGCTTTCATGACAAATTTGAACAACCTTATATGATCCAGGCCAACCTCTAAACAAACACTCAGGCTGACCCGCTTGCTGGAAGCACGGAGGCGCTTTAGGCAAGTCCGCTGTTTAGCCGGGTGTTATAGTTTCTTACTCAGGTTTTATCTGTCATCCATCCAATTCTAGGCTCATCCAATGGTGATCATAATACTTGCCGTCAATGAATATCTCCTTTCGGATTGTTCCCTCTTTCAGAAATCCCTTCTTCTCATAAAGCGAAATAGCGCGAGTATTATCAGTACGAACACGCAAATTGATCTTCTTTATGATGTGAGTATCTCTTGCCCAAGCGATAGCAACATCAAGCATCAAGGTTCCGATTCCCCTTCCCCAGTATTGCCTTTTTACCGTCATTCCAAGTTCACCGCAATGCCTAATACGAGGGCGCTGTCCTCCTGAGAAATTCAAGACACTCACAATTCTGCTGCTTATCAATCCGAGAATGACAAGTCTGTTTTCTGTTCCCCTATTGTTTTCTATAAATTCTTTCTCTTGTTGTTCGTTAAGTCCGAACTCTCCAGGACCGAATGTGAGGAAATCGGATTCTCCACAGACTTGTTGGACATAATCAAGTACTGAACGGGAGTCTTCAGCTGTTGCTTCACGGATAAGTAGTTTAAGACCATCATCTAATTCATGTGTTCTTGGTTCCATTTTATGAATCTGTAGACCATAACGATTCTTTCACCTAGTGGTGTGTAGCGCCAGCGGAACACCGATCCAGTGCAGAAATTGTGTGGGTATCTTCATTCCTTCAATGAATCATCAACATTATTCCGTACTACCTGCCAGTCGGTTCTTCACCGTCCGGCGCGATTATTTGACCCTTTTTACTGTTACGGATGATATCCGTGACAATCCTATGTGCATCTTCCTCGGTAAGTGCACCTTCGAATCTGGGCATGGCCAGTCCGAAGAATTTCCCCTTCAGGATGGTCATCACCATTTCCTCGTCTCCAGTGTTGCGCCGCCAGTCCTGGTCTGTAAAGTCCTGGCCCCTGAGTTTCTTGCCATCTGCACTAACGGCAGAGCCGTCTGCTCCATGGCACCTAGCACAGTTCTGTTGGTAGAATTCCTTCAGATCCGTTCGCTTAGGACCCTGTGTCAAAGCAGGCGTAACCCAAAGGGCAAAAACTATGGCAAAAATTAGTGCAATATTATTTGTCAGTCTGACTGGGCAACGGTATCCGATAATCACATTTCCGGATTTGCTCAAAATATCTTGCTCCACTGATCGTTCCATTCTATTCCTCCATCTCTCTTTGCCATTGGGCATTTCACGTCCCTCTCCCAATGCACTCATCAAGGCCAGCATGATTTATACCCTGTCCCTTCAGGCAGACTGTTGGCTATAGATTCCATTTGCTTAGAACTGTATGAAAGAATATTGGTATTGTGAATGATATAACTAAATAGATCACATTCCCTGTGAAGCTATAGACTAAACCACACGAAAGCAAGAATAGTCCTATTAGGCCACACGCAAATGAAATAGTGCCTTGGTATCGTGATTTTTCGTAAGGATTTAGTTCAAAAAAGAATTTAATAAAAAACGAAGGGCTATATAAAGAGACAATTATTATAGTTGAACCAATACCACTAATGATTAAGCCTGTTATTAATATTGTATTTAGTTTTGTGTATTTTTCCAACACGGGTGAAATGCCAAAATTAACGAGGAACCATAAGAAGATAATAAATGAATATATCACCCAGTTAATGGTTTTCGATGTTATGTTCCTCTCATTTTTTCGATTCATTTTGCTGTAGCCGAACCTGCAAATAGCCGGATGCAAATGAAGCGTAGCGGAATTTCCAGCCCGAGCTAATTTGCTTTGTTAGCTTTCTTATCGAACTTTATAAAAAGCCATGGCAATAAATAAAAAAACTGCCTAAAGTGGAACCACGCGATTTTCCGTGGTTTGTTAATTTTTTGTAATGTAATAGGTATTTCTACTATTCTCCCGCCTTTTGAAACCACTTCTAAAGAAAATACACCACAGATGCAAGCGCCCTTTATTTCCAATGATCTAGCCAAGTGAGTTCGTATCGCACGTAAGCCCGTGCCAGAGTCTCCTACTGGGGCTTTCTTTTGAGCCAACCAAGTTAGAACTCGTTCTGATGGTCTGGGGATGATGTTTCGATGTCCCTGAACCATATCAGCGTAACCATCAATAAGCGGTTTGAGCAAATCAGGGACTTCTTGAGCTGAGAATTCTCCATCCGCATCTAGTGTAATGACAATTTCACCACTGGCTTCCTTGAAACCATATTTAATTGCATTTATATAGCCTTTGTTTTTTGGTTGAGTTAAAACATTAGCTCCAGAATTTCTTGCAAGATCACCAGTACTATCTGTACTGGCATCGTCCACTACGATGATTTCATCAACAAATGGCTTAACCTGATTTAACGTTTGAACAATTCTATTAGCTTCATTATATGCAGGTATTACAGCAGTAACTGTCGACATATACTTTTTCCTATCACTGAAAATCTAACACTATGCTCGGCTGTGTTTAGGAGCGGCAAAGCCGCGAGTAAACATCAGTTGTAGCAACTTGCTATGGTTTCTTTTTTCCTTTTTGATACCAAGGCTCATCTCCATACAGAGCGTCTATGCATTCTTCACAAAGTCCATGACTAAATTGAGCGTTTGAATGATCTTCAATATATTTCTCGACCTGAGTCCAAAAACCTTCACTATCTCTAATTCTCTTACATCTCGCACAGATGGGGATGATCCCTCTCAGAGTCTCTATTTCATCAAGATAGTCCAAAAGCCCCTTATTCTCCTCTCCCAAAATAGTATTCATATACACAAGCGCTAGCTGGGACTGGATTATGTCACGAAAGTTTATGATTAGGTTTTCATAAGTATCTGAATAGGCATTTTCTTTGTTATCAAGCACGCATATAGTCCCAAAAGGTCTTCCATCTGGGAAAAGAATTGGAAATCCCAAATAAGAAATCATATTCAATTTTATGTCAGGATTATTTTTCCATTTTTCATTTTTAAGCGCATTGGGGACTAGGAGTTTGTCGTTTGAACCAATCACGGTTTCACAATACAATCCAGATCCCAGAAAATGCTCACGATTTCCGGGATTGTAAGGATTTCCCTGGCTTTTGCTTGAAACAAAAACCTCGATATCAGTTTCGACAAGCCGCATGATGAGTGCGGAAGGAATGCCAAGCAAATCCGCTAAGATATCGACAATATTTTGCCATCTGTTTAATATATCTTTAGGTATTTCAATTTGATTATTTACGTACAATGTCTTGACTCCACAACGGCTGAAAATAATGACCCGGCGGTCTTTTCCCCCGGCCCCGTTGTTTTCGATGCTGTGTTGATTCAGTGCAGTATATGATTTAGAAATTCCTCTTTTGTGAGAACTAAATTTTTTGTGTCTTCTGCCATTGGATTTATTATCAATTCATCAAAATCCATACCTCCCTCACTTAGCCAGACTACTCTAAAAGTACTTAAAGGAATTTCAACTGGTCTAACTGAATCGATAGATTCATTTGAGATATAATCTACCGCATTTTCCTTGTTGGGCCAAACCGGAAGAGCTGAGTTTCCTTCATCGTCAGATAGGATTAGCACATCGATATTTTTAATTGCTACCCATACATTTCCATTTTCCAATACTTCTTGAAAAAATTCATCTTTGTTCATGACTTCTATAACTCCCTTTTTCGAAACACACTAATCAGCTTGAGGAGCGTAAGAGAAGCAGTAGCGTAACTCTCGTCCTTCTCTAAGCTCTTGTTGGGCGAATATTCATGAATTTCGCCCGATCCATCTGAAGGATTACCAAGGAAGGGCACATAAATCTATCGCTCCTGTTTGCCATGGTATCTGCCCACGTTCAAAAACCATCATAAGTCTTGGGAATATCATTTTACCTTGTGGCTGATAGAACGAAGTAGGACCATCAACAACCTTCCATCCAAGTTTTTCATAAAAAGAAGCTACTTCATCTCTGCAAAGCAATAGTCCAAAATCAATATTAAAATCGCTAGAGATAAATACCGCCGTGTTTTTGAGCATACAACTGCCAATTCCATTTCTTGTACATTCAGATCGGGTTATTACGCCGGTAATTCCGCCCACATTCAGAGAATGCTTATTAAAAGATATCTTACGCTCAAGGATATTTACCCTCCTGATTATCTCAGAGTCAGATGTTGAACGAACATAATATTCCGGTTGAGCCCATTGAATAGGAATGTTGCCGAATTCTTCATTG
>JBHLPL010000096.1:0-7415 GCA_048939465.1 Promethearchaeota archaeon
AAACATACGACTACTGGTGGTGGAACGAAAACGTAAGCATTGTTGAATATCACAGGGAACAGGTGATGAATCCTCAGGGTGAACATACGTATTCTGTGCAGAAGTATTCAGGCGGTAGCGACGCAATAGCCTATTACATAGTTAACGATCCTTCCTTACGTGAAGAAATGGTCTGGGATCATATTTACAACTTGTGGGGTGAACTCGACTATACTTGGCGACAAAACGTAACATTCTCTTTCAACAACTTCGAATCAGACGAGGGTGATATTCTACACCAAGGCTACTACGACAGCATAAGTGGGGTTATACTTGAAGTTGATCTAAACTGGGTCAATTCTTCCTGGTATGATCTTGATGACTTATTTGACCACTGGATAGATACATCTCTTGGCACGAACGATACTTTTTCAGTCACAGTTTCAGGAGGGAGCAACGGAACTCATCATACAATCCTTTCGACCGAGAGTGTGGCTGGAGCACCGAATGCCACAGTAGATGATCCTGACGGCAACCTATTAACAGCATATTGGTACAACACAACACCCGATGAACTCAGCGGGTTATTATTCAGTGTTGCTGGGGGTGGTGTCTCTGGTGGTTACATCGATCCGAATGTCATTTCTGAGAACAACCCCTTCATATTGCATGACCCATACCTGGGGGTCCGATTCGAGATAACAGGCATCTCCAATCCAACTGGCATAACTGTGGGCGTGGCTACCGATCCAGCGGCACCTGGTGGAGGATTGACACCTGTCGGATTCTACGTAAACGTAACTACTACGTCGCCTGTAACCTCCGTGGAGGGCTGGATAACATTCTTCTATACGGACGCAATGATTGAGGACCTGGGTCTTAATGAGGAAACGCTGGAAGTATACTGGTACAACACATCTACCAGTTCATACGAGGCTCTTTCGCCAGTCATAAGAAACACAGAGGAAAACTGGGTTTCAGGATACCTGACCCACTTCAGTGTGTTTGTGCTTCTAGGGTTGCCGACCGGACTTCCACTCTGGCTCATTTTGACCGTCGTTGCAGTAGTAGTTGTTGCAGCTCTTGCAGTAGGTTTCGTCTTACTTAGGAGAAGGACAGCTCCTGTCAAAGGAAAACCATCAACTGAGACTGAAGGCTGGAAAGAAACCTAAATCTCCTCATTTTTTTTCTTCGTTTTCGCAGTGACAAATGCAACGAAGAATGAGCTAAGCTTCGGGAATTTTCTCACAATGGATTTCTATCTTTCCGTGCTTGTTAAGTCTGCTTACGACCCTGTTTCGGATCTAAGCGTACTAGTGGCCCCTGAGGATTTCTACTGGTGACGTTTTTGATACTTTATAGGCAGGATATAGCCCGCCGACTACTCCCATCGCTACAACGAATACAGTTATCTGAAGAAACACCGAAAGCCGTAAGGGGTTGAGAACAATGGTGAAGAGCATCTGCACGAGCTGAAGGAATACTATTCCCAAAATAAATCCGATCATCCCGCCTATGATCGTGATAATCAGCGACTCGTAGATTATATCTTTGATAACATCGCTATTCTGCCATCCAGTTGCTTTGAGCGTAGCAAACTCCTTCATACGTTCTATTACACTCATCAGCATGGCTACGGCAATGCTCATACCGCCAGAAATCCCTGCTATCAGCGATATGGAGAGCACAATGACATTCATGGTTTCTGTAAACTCAGTTACGGTTTCCAGTTGCTCCTCAAACAAGAACACTTCAAGTCCAAGATTCTCCTCTTCCGAAATTCTATTTATTTCACTCCTGATAAAATCAACGTTGTCCGGTATATCCGATTTAATCTGTAGAACGCTATAGGTATCATTTGTGAAATCAGTCTTAAGCTCCCTTACGGTCTCTGGAAATGCATATATGCTTACTCCAAGAATAATAGAGGCGGGCTCGTATAATCCTACTATGGTAAGATTGACCCAGTATAGAGATGGTGTTATGAAGGGAAGTTCATCTCCGATCTTCAAATCGACATAATTCGCCGTAGTTTCAGACATAATGCATTCTCTGTTGGTCTCAAATAGTCTTCCTTTGGTTAGCTCTGAAGTAGGTCCATCTATTGCGGTATCATTTTCAATAACGACGCCAACGAGTTGTGGGTTTATAGGAGAACCTGCTACAGATACCTGATGGATCACTTCAGCGGAGTAAGATTCAACATGGGCAATCTGAGTTATGCTTTCTACGTCGGATAGATTGAATTTACTCGCGTGAGCTAGCTGGCCCTTTTGCCTGACTGTTATGGAATCGAGGTTTTTTAGCGCAAATTTGTTTGTCTCTTCGGTAATGGTTGCGCTTAATGATCCCATAACTGTCATTAGACTGACCCCAACGGTTATCCCTATCAAAGCCAGGATTGCAATACTCTTCCTTCTAAAGGCGTTCTTGGCGGCAAATCTGAGCATCTGATGTCCTCCCGTTTAAGCTGCTGTCAGCTATTCACTTGATAAATGAGAGTTGGATTAATCGTAACTATCATATCGGTGATATGTCTTCTGGCACTCGTTATATATGTATCTATTCCCCCTGACTTGGAAAATGGGAAAAAAAGGAGCACGATGCTCGCTTCGAGAAGATGACCAGTTCTAAAGGTCGCAAATGATTTCTGCCAATTCTTGCAATAGCTTATTCTGAGTCCCGATTCCTACGAATTCTAAGGGATTGTCATAACTTGGAAGCCAATTTCTTTCCGTATTCAAAGCACTCAGCAACAGCTCCTTCTACCAAAGGGCCCCTCATCCCTTCGACCTTTACGGAAAGACCTTGGTCAATCAATTTAATACCTCTAACTTTTTCGTCGATTATTCTTCGCATGCTTATCACTGCCTTCATATGGTCACCGCCCGCGTATGTATCGAATAGAAATCCCTTCTTCTCTTTTAGACCTTGCTTTCCAACTTTATCTATGAATTTTCGCATTCCCCTGGTTGCTTTTCCAACGTGATTCGGAGATCCGAAAGCAATTAGGTCGTATTTGGCAACATATTCCGGTTTTGTCTCTTTTGGTGTCCTTAGGTCGATTTCCATCGCCTTCACAGCTTTTATGCCTTCGATTATCTTCTCTGCCACGATTCTGGTGTTTCCATATTTGGATTCATAGACGATAATCCCAGCCAAGGAGCAAACCCTCCATAGTTATTACAACGAGGATATCAAATTCCCCTTGTTTTAAATGCTTCGGTTGTTTTCAGGAACCCCACGTTTTCTTTGGATGAATATTCACAGAGTAATAATCACGTATTAGTCAATGATAAGAAGAATCCAACACGACATCATTATTGAGGTATGCTTCTATGATAACGTTAACAAAGAAGGAGATATTAGAATTCCTGAAGAATACAAAGAACAACTTCTCGAAACTTCCGAAGGAAATTAGAGAATCTCTGATTAGCAATATGATTCAATGTACAACACAAGCCATAAATGAAGTTATCAGGAAAAGGCTAGTCAAAATAGAAGAGGTGCTAGTGGGCGCAGCCGGATAGACATCTGTGGTTTTGAGACCACCCACACTCCTTTATTCTTGTTGTTTTTTCACTGAATTCACCAATTGGTATGTATCCATTTTAAATCCTTAGACGCCAATACAAAAACTACAGACGGGAGGGTGAAAATGGCGATGCTCCTGAAAGGCCCTCCAGGGCATTAGGATATCTCAAGCAAAGCTTTTTGAGTCTTCTTTTCCTTCGGTTATCCTTGGAATTGGATACGATAATGATTTAAATGGTTCTGACGATATAACTACTAAGCTGGAGGAGGTCAAGGGAAAAGGGGATTCTTAACCCCCAGCATATCTAGGTAAACAGCTCACTCATGTTTGCGGGATAATGGATGAGTTGATTTAGCAGTAAACCACTCCTGCCTTGCAGAAGGAGCATACTACCATGGTTGACCGCAATTCCCTTCCGAGCTTTGGTTTCATCACGCGTCAAACCAGAGGTGGGTTTACAGCGCCCCAGTCTAGCAATCCGCGTACAGCGTCAGCCTACTGGGTTTATTCCATCCATCCTCCCCGCAGGTCATTAACCGTTTCCACATTGAAGAGACCTATGCCTTTGGACCTTCGGAGGCTACCACAGATTCATTCAAGAACCGCTCAATTTCTCTCCGCCCTTTCAGGCAGAGTCACCTTGAGGTGGTCTAGATGAGAAAAGATGCTAGGGATAAGAATTTTCCGTCAAGAATTGAACCTCTTAGAGAGAGAATGCTGAGAACCAAACCCAGCATAGGCGTCGAAAGAGCTAGATTGTATACAGAGTCAATGAAGCAGACCGAGACAGAACCCATGGTGATAAGACAGGCTAAAGCCTTTGCACATATGATGGATAACATTCCCGTCACTATATTCCCGCAGGAGTTGATAGTGGGAACCATGGTTCGCAAACCCCCGGGAGCCATCGTATTTCCCGAGGGTGTAGGTCTGAGAGCTTTTCCAGAGCTAGACGACATCGGGGACCGTGACGTGAATCCGTTTGAAGTTTCGGATGAGGAACTAAGGATTCTGAAGGATGAAATAGAACCCTACTGGTCTACAAGATCAATACCGGAATATGCCGAGCACGTCACTCCAAGTAAGATTATTGACCGGCTTTATGAAGGTGCTTTCTTCGTTCTCACTGAATTGGCAGGCATCTCACACGTTAGTATAAACTATCCGTATCTCATCTCGGTAGGATTTGAGAAGATTAAGAATATGGCTAACAAGAGAATTGGTGAGTATGAGCAAGCCGAGAGAACAGATCCGGATTCAACAGACAAGAGTCTGTTCTACAGAAGCGCAGAGCTGGTCGCCGAAGGCGTGATAAGATTTGCCCAAAGATACTCCAGAAAGGCCAGAGAGCTCGCCAAAATGGAGAAAAAAGCGACTAGAAGGGAAGAATTGCTGAGAATCGCAGATAATTGCAAAAACGTTCCAGCCAAACCCCCTAAAACCTTTTACGAGGCACTTCAGTTCATATGGTTCGTTCAGCTCGCCCTGCATCAGGAGAACTACGAACAAGGGATCTCGATGGGGAGAATGGATCAATATCTATATGAATACTATAAGAGAGATTTGGAAGCAGGATTCTTGGATTTTGAGAAAGCTGTGGAACTTGTCTCGTGCTTATGGATAAAGACCTGTGAAATACTGCCACTTTTCGATTCCTTCCTAACTATGTATTTTAGTGGATTATTAACCAACCAAGCGGTCACACTAAGCGGTGTTAATGAGAATGGCGAAGATGCAACAAATGAGCTAACGTATGTGATGATTGAGGCCAATAGGAGAGTTGCCTTACGACAGCCGAACGTTCATGTAAGGCTTCACAGGAAGAGCCCGGACAAGCTTTGGAATCTGCTAACAGAGATAGTAGCAAGCGGTACAAACAATATAGCGCTGTTCAACGATGATGTCGTTATCGAGGCACTATCACGGAAAGGTATTCCACTAAGGGATGCCAAGGATTATGCAACCGTAGGTTGTGTTGAGCTTGCTCCCTTTGGAAAAGCATTCACTTCTTCGGACGCAGCTCTCTTTAATCTGCCCACCTGTTTGGATCTGGCACTGAACAACGGCGTTAGTACTGCTTCTGGTGAATTGGTAGGAGTGCAGACAGGGGATTCTGCGGACTTCAAGTCCATAAATGATGTGCTGACTTCGTTCAGGAGTCAGCTCTCATATCTCATCAAAGAGATGATTATCGGGTCGAATTCCTTTGAAATCGCAAACCGGGACCTCAAGCCAACACCATTCCTTTCCCTTTGTGTCGAGGGTTGTTTTGAGAAAGGCAAGGATATCACAACAGGATCCGCAACCTATAATTTCACCGGTGTTCAAGGCGTGGGGCTTGCTGATGTGGCTGACTCTTTGGCTGCACTGGATCGAGTGGTATTTGCAAATGGAAAGGTAAGTATGGGCGAACTTACGGAGGCCCTGAGAAACAATTTTGAAGGAGACGGAGATTTGAGACAGCTGCTCATTAACAAATCCCCGAAATATGGCAACGATAACGATATTGCTGATAAATATGCAGAACTTGTGGCAAGAATGTACAGCGAGGAGATAGGGAAATACAGGAATGTGAGAGATGGGGACTTCACGCCCGGCATATACTCACTATCTACTCAAATTGGATTGGGGTTCCAGACATCAGCGCTTCCAAGCGGCAGAAAGCATGGTGAGCCCCTCAGCAACGGTATTTCGCCCTGCATAGGGTCAGAGAGAAAGGGAGTAACAGCGGCCATGAGATCTGTAACGAAGATCGATCATGCTCTTTTTCCAAATGGAGTTTCTTACACAGTGACACTGTCGCCGACTCTTTTTGAGGGGGGGCAGGGCTTGAATAACCTGAAAGCTCTGATTAAGACCTATATGGAACTCGGCGGTATGCATATTCATTTTAACATAGTTAATGTAAAAGAGCTTCTGGACGCGCAGAAGAATCCTGAGAGGTATAGACATCTGATGGTAAGAGTGGGGGGATTCAGCGCCTACTTCGTGGATCTCACCAGAGAGATGCAGAATGAAATAATTAGCAAGTGTCTTGAGGACCTCTAATGACCAAAAGAGACGTTCAGATCAAGGGTCTAATATTCAATGTTCAGAGGTGTTCAGTACATGACGGACCCGGTATTAGGACCACTGTTTTCTTCAAAGGGTGCCCCCTCAGGTGTCTCTGGTGTGATAATCCAGAGTCCATTAACCCAGTCCCAGAGATTATGTTTGATAACTCGAAGTGCACTAGCTGCTACAAATGCCTTAGCGCATGTCCTCAGAATGCCATAACGGCGTCTTCAGACGGAATCAAGATCGATCGCGAAGCTTGTGACAACTGTGGAGAGTGTACAAAAGTATGTAATAGCAAAGCTCTCGATATCTGCGGATCTTATTCTAAGCTTGATGATCTTCTATATGAGATCAAAAGAGACATTCCTTTTTTTGGGACATCAGGCGGAGGGATAACAGCCACTGGCGGGGAACCAGTTCTACAACATGAGTTTCTTAAGGAGCTCTTCAAGAGTGCCCACGGAAGTGCAATACATACCGCCTTGGAAACGAGTGGCTACGCTCCGTGGAAAGCTCTAAAAAATACCCTGAGAGAAACAGACCTCGTTCTCTATGATATTAAGACTATTGATCCAGAGCTTCATAGAGAAATGACTGGCGTATCAAACGAGTTGATTCTTCAGAATCTTGAGAGAATGACGCTTTCGGACATCAATTTGATTGTTAGAGTACCAGTAATTCCGGGTCATAATATTGTTTCTGAAAGAGACATACACAAGATCGGGGTTTTTTTGGCAGAACTTGGAGGGATCGATAGGATCGATCTTATGCCGTACCACAAATTTGGAATAAGCAAATATAAAATGCTGGATCGCCAATATAGCTTCGAGGCCAATCCTCCGAG
>JBHLPL010000097.1:0-7385 GCA_048939465.1 Promethearchaeota archaeon
GAATCAGAAAACCGTGTTTTTTACCGTCAGGGGCAAGAAAATCGGCTACTGCCGTCACTGCGATTATTGTATAAAGAACAAAGAATGCGCGCTTAAGGACGATATGTATGAGCTCTATTCCTTGCTAGAGAACTCCAAAGGGATAGTAATCGCTACACCAGTATATAATGGAGGAGTCAGTGCACAGACCAAAGCAGTAATGGATCGGTGCAGAGCCTTGGTCGCTGCAGACACCGGGTTTTTTAGATACAAAGCTGGCATGGCAATTGCAGTTGGTGGGGACAGAGTGGGTGGACAGGAACTTGCAATACAGCAGATTATAACATTCTATGTTCTGAACGGAGCAGTCCCGATAAGCGGTGGCTTCTTCGGTTCAAACTTGGGAGCAACTTTTTGGTCAAAGGATACTTTAGAAGGTGTCAAGGAAGACAAGGAAGGTTTTAGGAGCCTGAAAAAGACTGTAAAGAAATTCGCCAAGTTCCTGGGTAGGTTCAGTATTTAGGTTCGGAAGCGAGAGGTCAAGAATTGCCGAGAGATGATTGTTGTGAAAGAAGAAAGGAAGAAAAAAAGGAAGGTTGCCTGGGGGATCTCGGGAAGTGGTGATCTATTAGCTGAAATCGTTGAGATTATGAAAGAAATCAAAAGGGAGTATGATACTGAAGTAGATATTAGGCTATATCTCTCCAAGGCTGCAGACAAAGTAGTTAAATGGTATAAATTGGGAAATGTCCTAAAGGAGAGTTTTGACAGAGTCTTTGTTGAAGTAGATTCAAATTCACCGTTCTTGGCGGGCGAATTACAGTTAGGAAAATACGAATTCTTACTGATAGCTCCTGCGACATCAACTACTGTCGCAAAGATTTCATTGGGAATAGGAGATACCCTGCTTACCAACTCAGCAATTATGGCCTTGAAAGCGTTCATTCCTGTTTACATAAAACCCTCTGATTATAAGGAAGGAACAATGGTTACTCAACTCCCTAAAGGAAAAGAACTGAAGATCAGGATTAGGAAGGAAGATGTGGAACACGTAGACAGGTTGAGAGTAATGGACGGCGTTCACGTGCTAGAGGAGCCCAAAGAGATTCGTGAGGTTTTCAGAAAGCATTTCAGGCTATAGGGAAAGGCGAGACATTCCTGAAGACTCTGATTGCAATATCTGTCTGAAGAATGATTCCGAATTAAGAAGACAATAGTTATAAATGCTAACTCTTAAAAACTCATTAATCCAAGATGTTCAGTGGTGATCTTATTGACTCAAGAGAAGAAGGAAATTCTAGGTTTTCTAAAAGAGCAAATCAAACTGGAGGGGAGGATTGTCAAGATAGCCGAAAAAACAGTAAGTAAGACGGAAAATGTATTAGTAAGAGAGATGATAAGAGGCATAGCGTTAGACTCCAGGAAACACGCAAACCTGATAACTGCGATGATTGGGATCTTACTGAGCAAAACTCCATTTTTGAGCGTTAAGGAGAGGAAGGATATAGGGGAGGGCATCAAAGAGCACATCAAGCTTGAGGAGAAGGCTATAGAAACCTATACAGATTTGCTGAAACAAGTTGAGAATGAATATATGAGGCTACTTCTTAAATATCTAATAGCTGATGAACACAGACATCACGAGTTGCTGACAAGAATAGACAAGGAGATAGTAGAGGCTGAGACCTTCACTGATGAAGATGTCTGGGATATAATGTGGAAGGACTCGGTCTTTCACGGTTCACCTGGTGGATGAAGAAAAAACAGGCAACTTCATTTGGATATGTATCCCCCACGCCAGCAAGAATGCGGGCTGAGATGGCTATTTAACATCACCCCAGAATGATTTTTGCTGCAATGTTGAAAGTCTCGTTCTACGAACTCAACACCAAATACTATATTGGCAAGATCCTAGTTTCAAAGATAGAAAAGATCACGAAGTCCAGGCCAAAGATGACCAGGGCTATGCCAATTACTGTGAGCAGAACTTGATATCCTCGAGTCTTCATGATCTCGTATCCTTTCTTAGAGAAATAGGATATTGCTGACAGAAACGCATAATCCATCCAGACATGAGCCAAATACATGATGACTACACCCAGGAATCCTGCGTAAGAGAAGGCCTGTATGGCTAGTGATCCCCCGACAAAAAGCCACCATATAACAAAATAGGGATTCAGACCCGAAAGTACAATGCCAACAACAGTTGGTGATTTTAGGATTTTGTCAGAGGATTCTCCGTCATTCGAGCCACCTCTAGAGTCTGCTGTTATCTCTTTGTCTTTGCTATTCTTCCTCTTATCAAGACCGAGGGCATCTTTTGCCGTGAAGAATCCCAAGAATACGAGTATGATACCGCCTATAAGACCTATGACCTTACTAATCAGCGGATCAATGAGGGCGGTTGCAATTCCTAAAGCTATCAGGACGACGTAGGGGAATTCTACGATTGTGTGGCCAATGCTGACCAACACTCCCCCCCATACTCCCCTCTTCGAGCCTATCATTATGGTTGAGGCAGTCAAAGGCCCGGGAGACAACGCTCCAGAAGAAGTCACTACCATGATTTTGAGGATGAAGTCGAGGGGGAGCATGAATTAAAGTTGACAGGGAGAACTTTTAACTTTAATGGTGGATTGATTGCAGCTTATGATTAGAAATTGTGGGTTCTTGAGCATCAACAGAAGGACAAATGTACCAGATAACTCCTAATACTATCGATCAATAGGCAAGACGAGAAATTCTCTCTTCCTATTCTGCAACGGCCCAATACCTCTGTCTCTGAAGACTGAAATCCTTATAGATTAGTAACGGTACTAAGGTAGGAACAACAAGCCCGAACCTTGAAGGCATTCAAAACCGAAGATTCCCCAAAACCAAGCTCGCGGATCATCTATGTTAAACAGAATAACTTCAAAATCCGCTCACGTAACGGGGGTTGATCGCTCTGGAGGGAAGTGAATCACTTCAAGAGAAGAGCAAAGCATATTATGTATGGAACACCGTTCTGGCAAGTTTGATATGGGGACCGAGTTTTATCGTCAACAAGATCGGGCTTGAGTACGTGGATGCATTCAACTTCTCATTCCTGCGTTTCCTGATTGCTTCTATTACAATCATACCCGTAGCCTTTTCCTTGGGGAGAATTCGATTATCGTTGTTTAAGAATAAGCTGATCTGGTTAGTCGGAGCCTTTAATGCAGCAGGCTTCCTGTTTCAGTACCTCGGCATGACGTATACTACAGCTTCGAAGTCCTCACTCTTGGTAAACTCGAGTGTCATAATTGTTGCTATCCTAAGCTTCTTGATCTTCAAGGAGAAGTTTTCAAATCAGAAGAAGCTCGGCGTCTTTGCTGGTTTCTTAGGTTCTGCACTACTTGCAACGGGAGGAAATCTGACTGGCTTGATGAGTGGTGAACTCACTGGGGATATTTTGGTATTTCTTGCAGGGGTCTTCTGGGCCTTTTTCATGGTATCCAACAAGAAAATGGTTTCGGAGGAAACAGACTTGACGGAAATGACAGTTTGTGTCATGATCATAACAGCGATAGTCCAACTTCCATTTCCATTCATATTTGGAACCACAAATATAATGACCATGACGTGGCAAGGATGGGGTGCCATAGTCTTCACCGGGGTCTTTTGTTCAACAGTAACTTACTTCCTTTGGAGTGAAGGGCTAAAGGGTATAACAGTGACTACTTCAGCAATTACTCTTCTTCTTGAGATCGTGTGGGCCATGATTCTCGCATTTACCCTGTTAGGTGAAGGATTTACAGTAGTAGGAAGTATAGGGGCCATTCTTATAATGGCATCAATATTTCTGGCCTCAAAATAAGAAGGCAATTCGTAACCTGTCCGAGGAGGAGGGGTTACATCCAGCAATTATCTTCAGGTCAGTATTTCTCTAGGTGGTTAACAATCATCCTCGCTATATTCTCTTTTGGACCCTTGAATCCGAACAGAGCATTGATTTCTAGAAAATAGAGTTCTTGCTCGGTAGATGGTAATGTATCAATAGCAAACATCTCAAGTGAGAAAATCTCTTTGGCTTTGAGGGCCAGCTCTTTTGACTGCTTGGCGTATTCTTCGACTTTCGTATCAATCTCCTTTGCTCTCCCTACGGTTAAAGGGACAGCTCCCTGATAGAGGTTATGTCTGAACGCTTCTGGATTGTATCTGACATATTGGGAGGCGATGTCCTCTCCTATTACCAACGTTCTGATATCGTAGCCAGGATTCGATATGAATTTCTGCAGGTACAAAATGCCGTGCTCCTTATGCAATAATTTGAGGTTTTCTTCTTCATTCTCCTGGATCAATTCTATCCCTATCCCTCTTCCGCCAATTATTGGCTTGAAAACGACCGTCTCACTCCTTTTGAGAAATCTTAAGGCAACATCTAGATTAAGAGTAGTAATTGTCTCTGGCATCTTGACGTGATGGGCCAGGTGCCTCTTCCATAGCAGATACGTACTCAGCTTATCACATTTAGACAGGGCTTTGGACGACGGAATTGTCGCACAATTCTGCCTCTCTAGCTCCTCCATCACAGATAGCATGTAGGGAACATATAATCTCCTTAACCCTGGAGGCGGTGCTCTGAAAAGGCACAGTCTGGGTATTTCCTCAAAAGGCAGGATTACGTCGTTCCAACCAAGGAATCTGTAGTCAATTCTTGATCTATTCAATTCTTGAAGAATTCTTTGGGTTTCGTAAGTGGTTTCTACTCCTATTATCCATATCAAGATGCATTCTTCCATATCAGGCTCGTATTACGTAGATAAGGTAAGGTTCTCTAATTAAGGCTTGTTTTCTCTAATCCTGAAGATATCGAGTAGGTGGAAGAATGAAAAACACCAAGGACGTTCGATTCTCGACGGTTTGGAACATATGTTCTAAGAATTCCGCAGGACGTTCTGAATTTCATAGGAAGCAGGTACCGCTCTTTGGGCTCCGGATTACGCTCGTCCGGATGATTGTTGGCCACAAAAAGCAACATTTTTTAGTCAGAGAATTATTGTGGAACCTGCGAGACTTAACTCGTCCTTGTGGGACGTTCTGAGACTGTCTTCAAATAGCCTTTACAGGGGGCGTATGGATGAGCAGCTCAAACCTTGCAAGCATGGACAAGCAAGACCTATTAAAACGAGCGAAAGATCATATCTTCTCTCTCGGTCTTAAAGACGCCGCTTCCCGCCTTTGCCAAGCAAACATGCAGTATGGGCTTGCGAAGTTTCACATAGTCCAAGAGAGGAACGGTATCAGGCCAGATGCTACCTTTATTTCCACACCGGATGAAACGGTGACTAGGAATACTGAGAGGTGGAATGGGGGAATAGGCTACGGAGGTAAGATTGCTTGGGGGAACGGCAGAGAGAAGTTGGTAATTCTGGACGTCATGCCCAACGCTTGCGGCATGCTCGTTGGAGGATTAGAAGAACTGCCTGAATCCAAGGACATTATTAACAATATAGCCAATCTCGCAGAGGAAGAAGTTGAGGTCGACGGTATTCCAATTAACTGGGATTTTGGGGTAGGCAATCACTTCATAGACGTTTTTAAGGTTTCAAGAGTTTTACCTGTTGACTTACCGAATTATGCATTCATAATCCACTCTGGCACAATTGAGCTCAAAGCTGATAACCCGAAGGGGTTTGGTTTGTACATTGAAAGAAGCGCAATACTGCGGGATATGGCCGAAGTTGCCAGCACACCATTTGGAAAATGTCACTTTCTGTTGGGTTCCGATGCCAGAGAATATTACGAGTTTTCCAAATACGCCGAAGGATTCAGTGCAAGGAGGAGATCATTAGCAGCAGAGAGAATATTTGGGGAGTATAGAGAAATAGCAAACGTCTGTCACCAAGGCCTAGATAACATGAATGAAATTCGTCTAGGAGTTCAGGATACCACGGGAGGAGACCGTCCGGAATCTCTGCTTCCGATAGCATTAAGAGACGACTTGCCCGCTTATCTTGTCAAGGGGTTGCCCAATCTTTCTGAGGAAGTAATCAAGACTCAAGGCTTCAAAGATAGAGCTGAGAGATTGGGGGTTATGGAAAGACTTACTGGAGCGAATATCGCACCACACGGCGGAGGCTATGCCTTCCCTGATTTGTTAAATGTCGGAAATATCGTAGAGACGTCATCAGCAAGGTACTTCGTTATTGAAATGGACCATACAGATGGACAGAAGATAGTATCAAATCTTAAGGGACTTCGATTCAATTACAGGGGAAGGACTATCATAGTTAGTTCTCTTGAACTTGGACTAGTCAAGATAGCTACAAGGCTCATACCTGAGTATATTCTTAAAATCTGATCTGCCATTCAGGAGTAGGAACCACAATATTGTATCCATAGCAAAGGAGAAGGAGAATTCGTTCCTAAATCTTGACCTTTCCTATTTCCAACAGATTTGATCTCGAGAAAACACCGATGGGTTCTCCCTTGCTTTCCACCACTAGATGATCTATGCCTTTCTCAGTCATTGTTGTTAGTGCTTCCTTAACTGTGGCGTTTTCAGAGATTTTTACGATCGGGCTAGCGATTATTTTTCCAACGGGCATATCGGGGTCAGTATCGCCAATAACAGTCTTAAGAAGAATGTCCTGCTTGGTAATCGATCCCACTGGCTTCTGTTTTTCGGTCACAACCAGAATGGGAGTACCAGTTTCAATCATCATTCTGGCAGCTTCCTTTATTGTGACTGAGCTTTCGATGGAAATCATTCCTCTGCTTGCATATACTCTTATAGGCTTATTGATGTCTAGTTTTAGCATGATACGTTCTCCCCTAACTATAAGTTTCTCTTTAACTATAATTATGATGGACTTAAAACTATTGTGAGGTGCGAGTCATGAAGGATTTGGTCATAGCACACATATCAGATTCTCACATATCTAACAACCGTGCAGAGTTCAAGAAAGACTTTTTCATGAAAGCGGTAAATGAAATAAATAGACTATCACCCGGCCTGACAATCCACACAGGCGACCTAACGGATAATGGGCTAAAAGAAGAATTTGAGATGGCAAAAGATCTTGTTTCTTGGTTTGAAAAAAAACCAGTAATTTTAATGGGAAATCATGATGCCAAAAACGTGGGCTACAGGCTTTTTGAGGACTACATAGGGCCTCGTGACGTAATCGTGGAAAATGAGCATTTTCTCCTCGTAGGCGTCGATAGTAGTATACCTGACCGCAATGAGGGGAAGTTTGGTAAGATGCATATGAAATGGGTTGCGGACGTGTTAGGAGAAAAAGGGGATGGGAAAATAAAGATAGTGGCATTTCACCACCATCTTGTGCCGGTCCCAAATGCCGGAAGAGAAAGAAGCATGATTTATGATGCTGGCGACGTACTGAAGTTAGTTCTGGACCACGGTGTTGATATTGTTCTTA
>JBHLPL010000098.1:0-7296 GCA_048939465.1 Promethearchaeota archaeon
CTTATCTGCCTCACGTGAAGTTCATAAACTTGACCCATTGAACTGATATTATCCCTATTCCCTTGTGGGTTAATATCGTCTTTATTATGCTTGCGCTCTTTATATTTTGTGGATTTGAATGTTGTTGGCAAGAGGCCTATTGAGTGTGGGGGGCTTCTAATCGGGCTTGACTTCGTGTAAGCTCTTCCTATTTCGGCTGAGTTTGATATCAGGAACAAGTTAGCAGCATTAATGATGTTTGCCGTCGTTGTTTCAAAGCATACCCAAAATCCTCTACGGGCACTGTTCAACGCTCAATCTTGTCACCGGCAGATAACGAACACAGTGTGGAATTATTCTTTGAGAAAAGATCACTTTTGATTATTTGACTCTGTGATATTATTCTAGCCAACATTTAAGGATTTTGAAAGAACTCTTGTACTATTATTTGCTGAGTGTTGCTTCGCATAATATCCCTCTGCTTTTCATTTCTTTTCGAGTTTAGAATGAATATCCCGAAACAAAAAGCTTATTATACTAATGAGGAGAAACTGGTCCAATACTCCGGTAGGTGCTTCGTTAATGTTATGGGAGAACAAAAAAGCTTTAGTAACGGGTGGAGCAGGATTTATAGGATCTCATATAGTAAAAAGATTAATAGATTTGAGATGTGAAACCCATGTTGCAGATAACTTTTCAAGAGGAAGAAGAGTAAACATAGAGCCATTTTTGGACAAGATCCACCTCCATACGGTAGACCTAACTAAACTTGAGAATTGCTTGGAGGTCACTAAAGATATAGATTATGCCTTCCACCTAGCCGCCGCGGTAGGCGGCATCCATTATATTAAAAAAGAAAATGTTGAAGGAATGACATCTAGCCTCCTCATGAATGCCAATATGCTAGAGGCTGCCCGGATAAATGATATTGAACGTTTTCTTTTCACAAGCTCTGCGTGTGTATATAGAGGAAAAAGCAGTGAATCTAATAGATTTAAGGAGGATGATGCTTATCCAGCAGATCCCCTTACGACTTACGGATGGGCTAAAATCATGGGAGAGATTCAATGCAAGGCCTACTACATAGATTATGGAATAAAGTGTTCAGTCGCCAGATTATTTAATGTATATGGGGAAAATGAGAATTTAGATCCCCGTTGGTCTCATGTTATTCCTTCCACAATTAGGAAAGCAATTCTGTATCCAAAAGAGGAGTTTAGAATATTCGGGGATGGCAAACAAGAGCGCGCTTTTCTATATGTGGATGACTGCGTAGATGGTCTCCTTCTGACCTTAGAAAAAACAGAGGATGCAGATCCCATAAATCTAGGAAGCGAGGAGGTTATTTCTGTAAGAGAGCTAGCAAGAAAAATCATTAAACTTTCAGGTAAGAACATTGATTTAAAATACTCTCCATCTGGTCCTAAGGGAACATCCAGATATTGTGCTGATACTACGAAAATGAAAAGGATTCTAGGATGGAGACCCAAAATCCTCCTGGATGAGGGACTTAGGGAGACTTATGAATGGGCAAGAAGGGAGTTAAATGTGGAAGGATAAGAAGGTGCTGGTAACAGGAGGTGCATCCTTCATTGGGAGTCACCTAGTTGATTCCCTCTTGAAGAAGGGGGCCATCATTGAAGTAGTGGACGATTTTTCAAGCGGAAAACTACAGAACCTAGAATACGGGCGGGGCCTGAAAAAAGGTGAATCAAATCACTGGACAGCTGAAAATCTGTCTATCTGGAAAGAAGATCTAAAAAAGAAATCTTCAGTCAAATCTATCATGGAAGATACTGAGATAGTATTCCATTTGGCAGCCTTACACGGAGGAAGAGGATATATCAGTAGCCACCCTGCAGACTGCTGCACAAATATGATACTGGATCAGCTAGTTTTTGAAGAAGCACGTAAAGCAGATGTTGAGAGAGTCTGTTTTGCCAGTTCAGCCTGCGTGTATCCACGATATTTGCAGGAACAGGAGGGCTCCACCTATCTCCTTAAAGAGGAAGATTGTAATCCCTTCGTCAGAGACAAGGCGTTTGCAGATCTGGAATATGGGTGGGCTAAACTTATGGGAGAAATGGCCCTAAGAGCATATCACAAACAATATGGGATGAAAACGTCATCCGTAAGAATATTCACAGCATATGGCCCTCGAGAGAATGAAACACATGCGATTATCGCACTAATTGCTAAAGCCTTCATAAGAACGGATCCTTATATCATTTGGGGAACTGGAGGACAAGATAGGAACTTCACTTATGTGCAAGATATAGTTGATGCAATGATGTTGGCTGCCGAGAAGATAGAGGATGGAACTCCGGTTAATGCTGGTAGACAGGACAGAATTACAATTAAACAGGCAGCCGAACTAGTTTTTGACATCATTGGATGGCAACCCAAAACGATAGAATATGATCTATCCAAACCACAGGGACCTGTTTCAAGGGCAGCTAACTTAAGGAGAGCAACAGAAATCCTAGGTTGGGCACCAAAAGTATCCTACAGAGAGGGATTTCAGAAGACTATCGAGTGGTACTTCGCTAATAAGAACAGGGAAGAAATTAAAGCAAATCTAGATAATCTCCTCATTGAACGCTAAAAGGGCCTTATCATTTTATCCGCAAGAAGACCCCATCCGAAAGGGTGGGTGGTTCACATTTCTTGAAGACATGCAGTCGATTTTCTAGATTGCAGGATTCTTGATATAATGAATGAGTTCGGAAATCCCCTCTTCTAGTGTAACGCAGGTATTGTATCCTAAAAGTTTCTCTGCCTTTTCAATAGAGTATTCGAAGTTTTGAGTGTAACTCTCTCCAGAACGCGGAGAAGTATGGATAACATTTGCAGATTTTCCCAATTCTTTCTTGACAAGGCGCAGGATGTGCCCCGCGTGCTCGTTAATCCTGAAGCTTTTCCTACCGCCAATATTGAAGACTTCTCCATTTATTATCTTCTCTTTAGCGTTCATACATTTGATTATAGCCCTTGCAACATCTGTTACATGAACGAAATTTCTTACTTGTTCTCCGGAACCGTAGATTTCTAAGGGTTTTCCTTCAACCGCGGCCTTGACAAAACGTGTGGTGACAGTATTCCCGAGAGTGTAGATTCCAAGACCATAAACGTTCGCAAGTCTTAATACTGTCAAGCACAATCCATGGTTCTCATTGTAAGTTTTGACCAACTGTTCGCCTGCAACCTTAGTAATTCCGTACAAGCTTAGTGGCCTAAGTTCTCCTTCCTCAATTATCGGACCTTTCCCAGGATTTCCATAAACAGCTGCACTTGAGGCAAAGGCTATTCGTTTCACATCCGACTTAGCCGCGAGCTCAAGAACCCTTTGAGTTCCATAAACATTCGTCAAAATAGCATTTCTTGGATCCTTCATACACGGATCCAATCCAGATATTGCAGCTAAATGAACTATTGTATCAATATCTTCTATGGAATTCCTAACGTCTTCATCTTTTGTAACATCTCCTATGAGAAACTGATACCTTTTGTCTCCTTCAAATCTACGTTTTACTTCTGAATATTCGCTACTGCAGTTATTATCTAGAGATCGGATAATACTATTCCTGACAAATCCTTCTTTTCCAAGCATAGATAGAAGACAGCTGCCAATGTAGCCTACTCCGCCCGTTACCAGAATATTCATTATTTCTTCCTCCATCTTAATTTTAGAATCAGTAATTGATATAATTTTAGTCTGCTTTTTCATGGAAATGGGCTGTTATTAGTTGTTCAACAATATAACCAATTTCGTAAATAGATGCTCCCAAAATCCTTAGATCTAATATGACTTCCTACAACACCTCTCATTCCACATTTTAAATTGTTACATTAATATGTACTCATTCCAGTTTTTCAAATCTTATAACCTGTTGTCGTTATTAGATTTAAAGAATCAAAGAAACGACATGTGCTTGTCTTTAATATAACTAGATACTATGTTTTTGGTGTGACGGCTCCAGTAAGATGATCTCTATGAGAAACTGTCCAGAAGTCAGAATAATAATGTTGAACTATAATGGAAGGAAAGACTTAGGCCCGATTTTCGACAAATGCATTCAATCTGTCTTAAACACGGATTATCCAGACTTTGGGTTACTGTTTGTCGACAATAATTCAGTGGACGACAGCGTGGATCATGTGAGGAAAAGATACGGGAATGATCCTAGGCTTGTTATCCTTCAGCTAGATAAAAACTATGGCTATGCAAAGGCAAACAATATAGCAGCAAAACGTTATCCTGAATCCGAGTATCTTGCATTCATAAATAATGACATACTGGTCCCTAGGAACTGGCTAAGCAAGATCATCGAAATATTGGAGCCAGAAATTAGTAGGCAAATGGCTACTCTGTCTCCTGTAATCTACGATAAGAGCGTTGAGAAGTTCATTGGGGGAACATACATCGAATACCCTTCGGGTCGGTATTACGTACCGTTATTTGATGATGTGAAACGTCTTCCTGGTCGTATTTTTGAAGTAGATTTTCCGCCTGGTGAATGCTTCATAATATGCAGGGATGCATTTAGTAAAATTGGTGGGTTTGACGATCAGTATTTCCTATATCACGACGATGGAGATTTGGGATGGAGGCTAAGATTGGAGGGTTACAAAGTCGCTATGACTACCGAGGTTAGCGTTATTCATTTCAGATCATCTACTGTCAAAAAGGAGTTCGAACTTGCCAAGCAAAAAAGATTTTTTGAGAGCAACAGACTCAAATCATGTTTAAAAAATCTAGAATTCCGATCTTTAATTGCCCTTCCGATAGTCGAGATATCAACATTTGCTGCAATTTCGATTCTTGCCTTCTTCAAAAGAAAATATAGACCATGGCCGAGAGGTTATATGCTAGCTATTTGGGACGTTCTTCATAAGCTTACTTTTGAAAAACGCAGAGAAGTACAGGATAGAAGATTGTTATCTGACAAGGAATTGTTTAAAGGATATTTTAGCAGGGTAAAATTAGCTGGCTCTAAGTGGTTTCTATACGCTCTCTACAGACTTATTGCTTAATCGATCAAGGAAACCTCAAAATACTGCTATACCACTTCTCCAAATAGTAAGAAGCTTGTTTTCCTCTTTCAAGTAGCTGCTACCAAAAACGAAATGAAAGACCCAAGGGTGTACCGACTCTTTGGAGTCCTGGCAATCTCCAAAAGAACATGATAAAAGGCGTAAATGTAGTGATTCATATTGATGCCCTTCCTAGAAACCATAAATAATTAAGTCGCCTGGCGTATCACTAGAGGAAAGATGTTGTGGCAGTTGATGCTGTTTGTGCTAGTATCATGGGTTTTAGACCTCAATCCATTAGGCATATAGAAAAGGCAGCCTTGGTGTGTATGGGTTCTCTAGAATATAAGATTGAGGGTGAAGATGTCGAAAGTGTCAAAAAGGATTTTGAAATAAGTAGAATTGAAATGAGAATCCTGAGACGTGTTTCTTTACTTCAGAGATAAGCTCAGCTTCAGTTTAGACAAGCCTAGAGAAAATATCCTTTAGATATGCTTGCTTACTAGTATTGATTTTGAAGAATGCATCTAATCGTCGGAGGATTTCTACATTCAGTATTAGGAAGCAAAGTAAATTTGGCAATCGTATTGCCTTTTCAGATAACAGTCTATTCTCCTTACGCCTAGATGAGAGACTTCTTGGTTCCAACAATAGATTTATTTGCCAATAAACCTGTTCTGGACGTATTGGTCAATATGCCACTGGATGATGTGACTAAAAGATAAGAAAAGACTGACAATTCTTGGGATAGTTGGTGGTGAAGAACTACCCCCAAGAGACTGTCGCTGGGGACAGAGTCTAGTCTAATGGTGAGGGATCATGAGTACGGTGCAAAGAATAGCAAAGAACACGACGCTATTGCTCGTTTCTCGACTCATTAACGTGGTTTTGGCTTCCTTTTTCATCATATACACTGCACGTTATTTGGGTGCTGAGGGCTATGGCATCCTATCTTTTGCTCTTGCTTTCGTTACTATTTTCAGCATTTTGATGGATTTTGGATTGAGCAAGTTAACAGTTAGAGAAGTAGCGAAGGATAGGTCACTAGCAGGTAAGTATATGGGTAATACTGTAATAATGAAACTAATCCTGATAGCGGCTACATTTGGATTGATTGCCATAACTATAAACCTTTTGGGATACCCCGAACAAACCATAACGCTTGTCTATCTTATTGGCTTATCTGTCGGCCTTGATTCCTTCTCTGTAATATTCTACTCTATATTTGAAGCTTACGAGAAAATGGAAAATGAGTCCTTAGGTCGAATTATCCGTGATGCTATTCTGTTGGTCGGTACTTTGTTTGCAGTATCGCAAGGGTTTAACGTTGTCGGTTTCGGTTTTGCCTATCTTTTCGCTGGACTTATTACTTTGGGATATAACTTTGCCATTTGTACTCTGAGGATTGCTAAGCTGAAGGTAGAGATTGATTGGGAATTCTGGAAGTCCACGTCAAAAGAGGCCTTTTCTTTTGGGCTAACAGGCTTCTTTGTTACCATATACTATTGGGTCGATTCCGTCGTTCTTTCCATTATGAAAGGAGACTTGATTGTTGGTTGGTATGGTGCAGCTTTTAGATTGATTACCATTTTATTGTTTATTCCGGCGATACTTAACGTTTCTATATTTCCGGTAATGTCAAGATTCTATGTTTCATCTGAAGACCATCTGAGATTCGCTTATGAGAGATATTTTAAGTATATGACCGTTCTTGGACTGCCAATAGGAGTGGGTGTAACTCTACTAGCTGACAGAATTATCCAATTGATTTTCGGCATTGAATATATGAGTTCGATAATTGCTCTCCAGATCCTTGTTTGGTCAGGAGTATTTATTTTTATGGGCGGCGCATTTGGACGTTTGTTGGAATCATCAAATAGACAGAAGACCATAGCAAAAATAACAGGCTGTTCAATGGTATTAAATGTTATCCTCAACTTAATATTAATTCCTGGATTTAGTTATATTGGAACAAGCGTCACAAAAATAATAACCGAACTTACAGTTCTGATACTCCTTGCTACTGTGTGTTCAAGTATTGGATATGGACTATCAAAAAACAACCTTGTTAATTTGATGAAGGCAATTATCGCAACCCTACCAATGATTGTTGTCCTTGTCTTCTTAAAGGACTTAAATCTAATACTGTTGATTCTGCTAGCTGCCGTTGTTTATCTCCTTGCTTTATTTCTGCTAAGGGTAATTGACAACGAAGATTTAAGAATATTCAGAACCATTCTAAGGAAGGGTGGCGATCAAACATGAAAATAAACTACACAATGA
>JBHLPL010000099.1:0-7288 GCA_048939465.1 Promethearchaeota archaeon
GATTGCTGATGGTGAGCATAGGCTTAGGGCTGCGAAGGATTTGGGGATGAAGCAGGTTGCTTTTGTCAGGTTGCCTGTGGATGAAGTTGACCGACGTATGATTCGGCAGGTGATGAACAAGATTCGCGGCGAACATGATGTCTTTCTGGATGCTGAAGAGTATTATCGGATGGTTTCTGAAGGGTCACGTGAGCTGATTAAGCAGCTGTTGAATGAGAATGATCTCAGAATTGATAATTTGTTGAGGTTGCGCGAGCCTCAAGTCTACAGTGACGCTGATCTGAAGGCTATCGCAGAGCAGTTTGCGACCAGAGTTGAAAGCAATCGGCTGGACAAAGACTGGGAAAAAGCGCATCGTGGTGAACCGTTAACCCTGAAGTGTCATGCTGAGTTCTCTACTCAAGCTGAAGTCACTGAAAGAACAGTTGCGGTGTGCGAGGCCTTCGGGCTGGGCGTCGATGAGGCTAAGCACTTTGTCGTGTTTGATGATTTCTCCCTTGAATTCTGCAAGGGTGATCTGATTTACATAACTGGAGACTCGGGTGGAGGAAAAACACTCCTCCTTAAAGCCTTCAAAGAGTTCTTCGGAGACGAAGCTATAGAGCTGAGTGATTTGGAAATTAATCCTGAGGAAACACTTGTTGAAGGTGTGGGGAGAGACATTAAAGAAGCCATAAAGACCCTGAGTTTGTGCGGTTTGAATGACGCCTTTCTCTTCCTACGCAAATATAAGGAACTCAGTGATGGACAAAAGTACCGTTACAAGCTTGCCAAACTGATGGATAATAAAGAAAGGAAGGTTTGGATAATCGATGAGTTTTGTGCAACGCTTGACCGGGTTATGGCTCGCGTTATCGCTTATCTGATTCAGAGAGTAGCTAGAAAATATAGAAAGACCGTTGTGGTAGCAACTACGCATCATGATATTATCGAAGACTTTCAGCCAGATGTCATGATTGAGAAGGGATTCGAAAGGGATGTTGAAGTTCTCAAGAATGATTTTTTACCTAAGAGATGTAGTATTTACGGGAAGGTCTGCATAGAGAAAGGAAGTGTTGAGGATTATGCCAAGCTCAGCTGCTTTCATTATCGCTCTAAAGGGGTTGCAGGGGTTAAAGATTGTTATAAGCTTCTTTTTGATGACGAGCTGATTGGTGTTATCGTCTATTCGAATTCATATCTCAACTTGAAGCCTAGAAACATGGTTTTCGGCGGAAGATATGTCTATACTCCCGGGGACTTGCATAAAGCGAGATTAATCAATAGGGAAATCGCGAGAATCAGCAGGGTGATAATTCATCCCAAATTTAGGGGAATAGGCTTAGGGGCTTTCTTGGTGAGAGAGAGTATGCCTAGAGTTGACGCTAAAGTGATTGAAGTTTTGGCAGTGATGGCAAAATACAACCCAATCTTCGAAAAGGCCGATATGACTCGGGTAAACTATAGCAGAGATGAGAATTCGATAGAAAAGAAGATTAGAAGACTTTTAGAAGCAAATAATTTCGACTTCGCCTTTGTAAGGTCGAAGACTTACTGCCGCCACTTCTTCGGTCAATTGAATTGTCAAGATAAGAAAGTATTGCTTGGGTACCTGTATAATTTTGCTCATCAACCATTTATCAAGGCAAAAACGGTAACACCAGATCTATTGACTAGAGTTTTTTCCTCAGACGTAGTTTATTTGTACTACATTAATGGCTCTAATCTGAAGATGTGAAGATGCTCAAAATTCTCGGCCCGAACCTAGAGCCACCGACCCTTGAACAAATTAACGTTAACCAAGACCAGTAACGGTGATAGACCACAAGAGACTATGTGCGCGGATGTGTACTTCCGTGAAGGCATCAGACCTTGACCCATCTCTTCCCCGTTTCATATTTCAATGTGAAGCTATGTTTTCCGTCTTTGGTGTATTCTCTGAACTTGGTGCCACAGTCACAAGAATACCCCTGCACTTTGAATGGTCCATAAGTCCATGATTTTTCAGGTTGAGTGATTCTTCTCTTGCAGTTGGGGCATTCGATCATGATGATCCCAATCCGTTATTACGACTTCGATAAACTAATAAACTCTTTGCTTAGGTAAAGATGCAAATACATGTCTGCATGCATACACATGCAATCCAAATCTAGTGCTTCAGGGTCTCATTCCATGTTTAATGCAGCACTCAACCCTTACATAGGAATTTTCAACTCTAAAGAACACGCATCCACAAGGTGCTTCCAGTCTATCCCGATCTTCGTTTGACTTTCCCCTCCACATGTCTGCAGCTTTTTCCAAGTCTCTACTTTTTCTCTCCAAGCCTTGCCCCTTTCCCTATCTTGGTTATCGACCTCCTGCAAAGAGAACTTGATTCTAGTCCCAACAATGTATCGAAGATCCAAATATTCAAAGAGAAACAGTGTAGGCGGGGTGGCATGAAATGCTTATAAATTGAGAAAGTCAACTTGAATGTGCGCGTGTTCGTTGCAATGACGCCTGAGCGCATAAAGATTGCTGCTTTGGTAAAGTATAACCCTTGCAGTGTTCATGCACGCGGAGGAGTTCCGTGTCCGTTTTTCATCTCAGGAACAGGCAGGAAATGCAAGAAGCCTTTGGGATGTTGTGAGATGCTGGAATATGATGAATGGTTCAAGGAGGTTCTCAAAGGCAAGATGAAGAGCTTCTATCCGCGCAGGATACGTCTGTTAGAAATACCCGGCACAATCCTTCTTCTTTATCATGCCCATATGCGAAAAATAGCTGGTGAAGCGAAGATTATCAATGCAACTTCGGAGGATAATATTCATCATTATTGGTTTGACAATTTTGTAGCTTACCCGAATCCAGTAGGGCTTAAGCTTTTGCATACTGATTCTAGATTGAAGTTGATTGCCAAGCTGGGTAGATGGGGACTTGTGTACCTTTCAGAAGAAACGTTAGAGGAAATCCGCAGTCTTTCAGAACTGAAAGGCAAAAGCAGAGAAAGACTGAGACGAGAAGTAGAGTTAGCAAAACAAGAAGCCGCAAAGCGTCCATATTTATATGCACGTCCTAGTCCTAAAGAAAGAATAAGTAAGATAAGAAGAGAGATTGCGCCCAAGCTCTCAAATCTTGGAACAAACGCTGAAATCATGAAAGAAGCTGAAAGGATTTTTCTTAAAGCCTGCGAGAAAGCATTACTGCGAGGACGATCTTATACACTTCTTTTCTTCGCCTCTTTATATTCGTCCTTTAGAGTTTTGGGCATACCTATGAGTCTTCGCGAATTTGGAGAAATGACCCATTATGATGTAAAGAAGATTGCGTCATTAGCCAGAATCCTCCAAAGAGAACTCGACATCAAGTTTCATTCAATAACCTTAAGGGATTGGGTTTCGCATTATTCCAGCAATCTGGGCCTGTCAGATGAGACAATCCGAATTGCCAAGAATCTTCTTGACAAAATGGAGACGGACCGTCGTTTGATAGGCATTAGTCCTCTCTCGATATCCGCGACAGCAGTGTATCTTGCATCTCGAAAAACAAAAGAAGGAAAAACACCAAAGAGAATCGCTGAAGCATTTGGTGTGTCCTCTGTTACTATAAGAAATGTATCAAAACGGTGGCTGAGCCTAAAGAAGCCTCAGAATGCCATGTGAATCGCCAATCTACGTCCACAATGTGCTCCTTCTTGGTACCACCAAAAAACACGTGCGCACTATTCAGATGAATGAGTCTAAACGATGAGTCTTTCTCTTAAGTTTTATGAACTCCATTACATATTCATCTAACTCGCCTGTCATATTCAGCTGCCTCTGTGCGACAATCTCCTCAACGACCTCAACGATTAGTCTGTGAAATTCTACTTCCTTTGGATTCTCCCAATTAACCTTTGGTATAGGAATAATACTTAATGGGCCCTCACAAAAGTCATGGACCCCACCTCTGCTGAATCCTTTCGTCATGATCCATTTCTGGATGGGTTTGGAGTTGAGCATGCCAAGTATGTATTCAACCCTTTCTTCAATGGCGTTCTCCTTCAAACAAATGGTTGTAACATCTTGTGTTGCATAGTGCGTCTTACCCTCTTTATCATATATTAGAGTGAACCTGAAGTATCCTCGGGTATCATATCGTTCTTTACTGGGAACGAAGATTTTGGTGCTATGCTCCTCGAAAAGATGCTTGTTTCTTAGAAAAACCCAATGCCACCACGGGATGTCTTTCTTGTAATCATATCGTTTTTCCAATATCTCCCTGTAGTTCGATAGTTTTTCATAGAAATAAGGATAGAATTGTCTTAGCTCCTTTTCAGAGCCGATGCGATTCGTAAAAATATATGGAATCGGGGCGCTTGAAGGAAAGAATCTCTCGAGCGTCTTAGCTTTGTATACATATATCAATGAGCCACGCTCGCGCTTGTTTAACACTTCAGGATCTTCTTCTAGCCTGAATGCCTTATCCAAACCGCTAACCATACCATTGCCAATCTCTGAAATATTGCCGAGCTGGACAATCTCTCGAATCGCATCTACTTGCCTAACTACTCGTGCAGTCGGAGGAATTGGGTGCCAGGGTTCGCTTCCTACAAACTGCTCATTCAGATATGCTCTGAAGACATCGTTTTCCAAGTAGATGTTGGGGGTTCCTGACTCAAGTTGAAGTCTTCTGAGTAAGTGAGAGACCTTGTTGGTAACCTCAAGAGTAACAGGCTCTTTGCTGGCATATTCGACAATTTTGACATCAGATAGTCTGACCCCCTTTATGTACTTGAATATAATAATCGTCGAAGACCCCTCATCAAACACTTTGGCTTCGTTCAGGTTAATCAAAGCTTCAAGAGATCCGTTCTTGGACAAATGTTCTCTTAGCCGACCTGCATGTAGCGTTTCCGTCCAGAACAAAGGACAAATGAATATTAACTCTCCACGTTGTCCCAGCAGATTGACGGAGTGATAAATGAAGGCATAGGTCAAGTCACATAGACCATTCATTACTCTGTTCCAGTATTCGCTTCTCTTGAAGAGGCTCCGCCATTCGGGAACAATGTTCTTCCACCGTACGTAGGGAGGATTGCCTATGACTACATCGAAGGTTGGTTTTGGCGGGATTTCGAGAAAATCGCCGTGGATTATTCTCTCTGAGCTTTTCGCTAATTGCTCATCTACCTCATAAGCCGTAATATTTTCAAAACCTTTCTCGTCTAGGGTCTTGAGGAATATCCCTTCACCTGCACATGGTTCCAGAACTTTGGCTGTCTTTGGCTTGGATATCAACGAGGCCATAAACTTCGCTACTAGCTGTGGCGTCATGTACTGTCCAAGCGATTTTGAATTGATGCTCCTGCTTCTCAGGTTTTTAGAAACTGTCATTTCGAAGCCACGGTATACGATGTTACCTAGTATCTTTAAAAGATTTTCTCTTGGAATAACTGTGAATGAGCAGTGTAACTACCTCATCGAAGCTTACTCGTTGGTTCTTTTCCTTTTCTATTTCATGAAGGATTTCCAATAATCGACTGTAATTCTCATTATGGATCTTGATGACTTTGACCAACCTCTTCACCACAATCAGAGTATTGTGTTTTGTTTCCTAAAAAACCTAAGTGAACTCTTGATGCCGAAAACATATGTGTGCAGTGAAAACCTCTGCGACTCATCATCTACCTATTTTTTGCATCTATCTATTTTCTTGTTCTACCCATGCAATGATGTTCCGAGTTTTATCAACATATGATTCATTTCTCCTATGAATAAACAATTTCCACTGCTGATTCAACGTTTCAACAAACTCGCGGACGAAATCCAGTCGAGGTGGAGGGGGATCCAATTCAACCATATCAGCTACATGCCACTGTATCTGAATAGCTGCATCAAAGTTAATCGTAGGAATCTGGCTTAAATCCAAACAGAAGAAGTCTCGGATTTCTATTTCTTCAAAGATAATCTGGTCTTCTTGCTCATACCAAGAAACACCAATGAACAAGATCTGGACATTCTCCAAAATGGGTTTTCGGTGCTGATCTGGTTGCGTTGCTATCCAGTCAAAGAGATCCAGTATTTTCTTTGCAGACATAATGTTTGGGTGTCTGCTAGTTTTTGCTATGTTGTGCGATTTGATGTTGACATACACGATGGCCTCACCATTAATAACCAAATCTGGTGTGTCTTCCTGTTTGTACCCCAGAGGAGCATCGTTCTCTAGATACGCTCTGACCTTTCGCTTCCCTCTAGAACATAGTTTCCACCACCATTGTTTTCCCAATTCAGCAAAGAGACTGTTAATATAAGCGGATTTGTTAGCTGCCTTTAGCAGTCTAGCTCTATAGGGTAAAAGCCTTTGAGCCAGAAACTCTTCAGGTTCCAAGACGTTCAAATTCTTAACAAGAATCTCCTTTATTCTGTCCCTTACAAATATCCCAGCACTATGACCCACCATCTGCCTTGTTCGGGGAAAAGTTAATTGACCGGAGTTCAACCCTTGGAAGATCTCTTCCATTCTGCGTTTGATCTCTTCGATTGGCATTGTCTTAGATCCTCAAGAAGAACCTTGGCGGTGATCACCACCAAACAAAGCGAGTTATCCTATTAACTCTTGCGGACAAATGAGAACCGTACCTGCTTCTGCCCAACGGTAGTGACTGAAGATAATCAGACTCGTTGATTCGTAGATTGCTTTGAGAAGAAGAGGTATTGACACCTACTGTGCGCTTGGTGCGGGCATGCATTCTTGTAGCTGACCTCCATCGTCCACTTCAACTAGAATCAGCACAGCATTCTCTGGGGAATAAGAGGGCAGTTCTATAGCTTAAGTTATGGCCATCGAAAATTTCTTGCACATTTACAGCACTGTACGGCTTTCCTTTCCACCATATACGATCTCGGTTTTTGATAGAATCGGCGGTTAGAAGAGCAGTATCGTAGGCAGGATGAAAGTCGACACCCGAGGCTGTTTTCAACTCTGGTGCTTTCTTCAAGACAATTATCCCTTTAATTGATTCTCTCTTGTCATATTTGGGAATAGGCCAACTGGTCTTTGGATCCTTCTTGTCAGTAAGATATGCAAATCTATCCACCTCAAGATCAAACAAATTGCCCCCACACTCCGCTAGCTTGCTTTTTTTGCGATCCCACAAACTTGCTCGTTCACTATAATTCCATAGTGAATATCCCTTCCTAGTCTTCTTGATAATTTCCCTGTTGATTAAGAGGCGACGTATGCGGTAAAACGTACTTTTGTTTATCCCAGCACTCCGACAATTTAAAATCGTAAGGTCATGTTCTCTTTTAATCCGGATTATGCATAAGGCTTTATCCCAGATCATTAT
>JBHLPL010000018.1:0-18819 GCA_048939465.1 Promethearchaeota archaeon
ACCGCCCTGCCCACCCCCAATTGAAAAAGGGGAGAGGCTCTCTCAAGAAGGTCTTGGTAAATATCGACGTGTTCATAGTTAATTCAGAGGGTTGGAGGATATTACAGAAAGACTCCGGACTACAGAATCCTTCTCAGATTTTGACTCTGGGCGGCAAGTATGTGATAGTCACCAAGGGCGCTCGTGGCGCTTCCATCTATCATGAAGGTGCAGAAACCGATATTCCCGCCTCCGAAGTCAAAGCTGTTGATCCCACTGGGGCGGGAGATGTTTTCTCAGCAACCCTCATCAAATATATGCTTGAAGGAAAAACCATCGAAGAAGCCTCAGTTTATGCCTCGACAGCTTCAGCCATATCTATTCAAAAGGTAGGTGCACAGACCCATCCTCCATCTGTTGAGGAAATAGAGAATCTTGTTGCCAAAAGAGGGATTGGATGATGAGACAAAAGGACTATAATAATGTGGAAAAAGAAGTGCGAAGACTCTTCTGGAAAGGAGTAAGCGATCGAGACCGTGCTATATTTGAAGGGGCTATTACTCTTGGTGCCATCTATCACCAGTTTTCCGGTACACCAATAGTAAAAAGAGAAGGTGTATTAACTGCGTTAGAGAAGGCAATAGAATCAACTATGTCTTGTCAGCCCTATATTGAAAAGGTAGAGATTAAGATTGATCGAATGAAGGCAAAAAGCGGCGCACATCCTTATGACTACGGTGAACTTTCCGGTAAAAACACCAAAATTAAAGTAATCTCACGGTACGGAAACACTCGCGCATATTTTGGAATTAAGTTTTTGCCTAGGCTAAACTTTCCTCTTGCGTACATCGAAAAAATAGAAGAGGGGTGACGAACCCGGTCAGAACTAAATTGAACCGTTGGCTTTACTAATTCCGGTATCGAGTTATTTCGGTTTTTGCATAAGCTTTCTCTTCTTCAGTATGCGACCATCATCATAATGTGGCTTTCTAAGCAGATGGTCTCCATATTTCTCTATTTCTCTAGATTCATTAGCAAGTCTTGCTGCCATTCTGATCATCTCATGAGCTGCAGTTACGGTCGGGACATATCTTTCCCATTCCTTAATTTTGAAACATCCAGCACTGTTAAGTCCCGCTACTTGCTTGGCCATCTCGTATGCAGCCATCGCTTTCGCTTTTGCATAGGGGTTTTGGAAATCAGCTGCTGCAACCGCTTTCTCACCATCTACTACAATCTTCGGAAGAGTCGGATTTTCGTTCTTCTTTATTTGCTCAATTACTTTGTCCAATTCTTGGTAGATTATCGAGAAGACACCAGTTATTGCTAATACACTTATCACATCAGTGTTGAAAAGAGCCATTTCTAGCGGGTCCAAAAATTCTCTGCGGGCTCCTATCATCGCATCAGCAGGTACGATGATGTAACCCATTCCTTTCGCTTCAATATCTTCAACTGCCTTCTTTCCTGGACCATCTGAAATCACAACAGTCGGTACCTTTGTTACAGCCAATAATTCTCTTATCCTTCTAGGACCTGGAAGCGCCGCGTTAGGACTGGTAACAAGCACCAACCTTGGTTCAAATTCCAGGAGTTTCTTGGTAACTTCTTCAGCCTGCTCAGGAAGGAGCTTTGAACCAGAACCCACGACTCTTGTGTCTATATCCTCTCGCTCTGCTCGCTCATCGAACAAGAACTCCAGCAAGGGTGCAGATCCAATGTTTCCGACCTTAATAACGCCAATTCTCAACAATATCTCTCTCCTCGCTACAAACTTTCCTTATAGATGATCCACTCCTACATTATCCCAGATATAAATTGCTTACTGTTTTTCTTAATCTTTTCAAACCTGGTGAACATTAATATTAAACCTCAAAAGATAGAGTCATCACATATGGTTCAAAACAGAATAAACTGGAGGGCTATTGATGAGTAAGGTGAATGGTGTTGAAATAGTTGATACGTATGCTGAAGCATTTCCCATGTGGGTAGGACGCGTTCTAATAACAGCTATCAACCGAGACTGGGCAATGATTGCAGCAAAGACGACTATAGGGTTTGGCACGAGTCTGATAATGTGCCCTGCTGAAGCGGCCATTGATGTTGAGTTATCTGCATCAGATACACCAAACAAGAAACCAGGAGTCTCATTGATTATTGGAGCACCATCTAAAAAGAAACTCGCTTCCCAGCTCCTAGCAAGGGTCTCTCAATGTGTTCTAACATGTCCGACTACCGCCGTCTTCAATGCACTAGAGAATTCTGAGATCGCTTTTGACATAGGCAAGAAAATTAGCTTCTTCGGTGACGGCTATCAAACAGAAGACGCCGTCAGTGGTCGTCATGTATGGGTTATTCCAACTATGGAAGGAGATTTTATGATCGAGGAAAACTTCGGAGGGCGGAAAGGAGTAGCCGGAGGTAACTTCCTGATTCTTGGCGAAAGACTAGAAACAACACTAAAAGCGACTGAAGAAGCTGTCAAAGCGATAAATGCTGTAGAAAATGTCTTTCTTCCCTTCCCGGGAGGAATATGTAGAAGTGGTTCTAAAGTTGGTTCCAAATACAAGTTCCTAAGGGCTTCGACCAATCACAAGTATTGTCCGACCCTTAAAGAAAAAGTTACAGACTCAGAGCTTCCTGAGGACGTCAACTGCGTTTATGAAATAGTCATCAATGGAGTATCTGAAGAGACTGTAGGTGAGGCCATGAAGATGGGCATACAGGCGGCCATAAAGGTACCTGGCATTAAGAGAATTACAGCAGCCAATTACGGCGGGACACTAGGTCCATACGAGATTAAGCTTCACGAAATATTAGGCCTCTAGCCCTTCTTTTTCTATTGAAGACTGGGATTCACCCTTCCTCTAAAGAATATTTGGTCAGATTCCTAGAACATATGTTCTAAGAATAATCAGAACTACTCCCTTTCTTCTTGATTTGTCATAGAAACTCTCATGAAGAAACGGTCAGAGGCATCATCCTTTGGTGACGCCGAGGGGGCGCAGTCTTGCGACCATTGTTGCGATGCCTAGGTTGTGAGAGACTTTTGCAACTCTGTCGATGTCTTTATAGACACCGGGGGCTTCTTCGCTAATAACCCTGCTACTTGCTGCCTGAACAATTATACCTTCTTTTTCAAGTGCGCTCTTCACCTCACTCCCCCAGAATGTCTTCTTAGCCTTCATCCTGCTCATTACACGCCCTGCACCATGTGCTGTGGATCCAAAGCTAACATCCATGCCCTTGGCTTTCCCTATCAAAAGATAACTTGCCGTGCCCATACTGCCTGGCAGTAGCACCGGCTGCCCAATATCCTTGTAATCTTGAGGAATTTCTGGATGGTCTGGCGGAAAAGCTCGTGTAGCCCCCTTCCTGTGAACATAGCACTTGGCACGCTTTCCATTTACTTCGTGTTCTTCAATTTTTGCGATATTGTGGGCTACATCATATATTAGGTGTAGACCAAGCTCCTCTGCATCTTTCTTGAAGACATTCTCAAGTGCCTCTCTAACCCAATGTGTTATAGCTTGGCGATTACACCACGCAAAGTTCGCAGCACAACTCATGGCTGCATAATAATCCTCCGCCTCTCTGCTCTTGGAAGGAGCACACGCCAATTCCCTATCCGGAATTGAAATCTTATACTTGCGAATTGCTTGTTCCATGACTCGGAGATAGTCTGAGCAAACCTGGTGTCCGAATCCTCGGGAACCCGTGTGGATCATAACCGTAATCTGTCCTTCATGAGTGATGTTTAGAGTGTTGGCGATGGCTGGATTATAGATTTTATCGACATATTGAACTTCCAAGAAGTGATTTCCGCTTCCCAAACTGCCTAGCTGAGGTTGACCTCTCTTCTTTGCTCGTGGAGAGGCTTTGTCTGGATTGGCTGTTTCAAGACGCCCTTCGGCCTCGCAGTGTTTAATATCCTCATCCCATCCGTAACCATTATTCACTGCCCACTGTGCACCGTTAATCAAGACCTGGTCGAGGGCGGACTCTGATATTCGTATCTTGCCCTCGCTACCAACGCCGGTAGGAACCTGCTTAAACAGCTGAGAGACTATTTCTCTAATATGGGGCAAAGTTTCTTCTTTAGATAAGTCCGATCTCAATAGACGGACCCCACAGTTTGAGACGGTGACATTGTTTGCCACAAAATTATGAGCTTCTGCTACTGTAAAATCATACACAAATCCGTCATAGTTTATGACAGAGATGTCCTCTATCTCATCCAAAAGAGTCCCAAATGATCTAAGCTCCTCCAATGATCTTCTTCTGAAATCATTAAAGGAATAGAAAGTCTTTGTGATTCTTTGGCCTACGTTTTCATAATAGCACCCTTCGATAAATCTCTTGTTTGCGTCTTTGTCACAAAGCAACTTCTGAACTTCTTTCAGGTTAAGGCCCTTTTTCTTGAGTTCCTTCACTCTTTTGTTTATCCTATTTCTCTTCCTAGTGAGTCTTTTCTTAAGCAAGATATATTGAACCGCGATTTCTGCTAGTTCGGACCTCTTTCTATTATACTCAAAACCGATTTTTCTCCACAACTTCAACAGATTCTCTTCTTTTGCACTTATCTCAAGTCTTAGTCTTACAACTTCTCCTTCCTTGTTTCTGGCTTCCTCTCTTTCTGCTATTTTTGTCACTCTGACGCCAAATTCCTCCAGCAATTGCATTATTTGGATGAGGAATTCCCTACCCGTCTGTTTATATTCCATATTCTTGTTTTGAGGTAGTATTGGTGCATAAAATCCTGTTTTTGAGTGTGTTTCAGGCGAAGTCAACTCTGCTCCAAAGAATCCTGCCAAGAACAGACGTTTAATCCACTTAGGCGACCTCATCATCCAGCTTGGAACTAGCACATCTTGATTAGCCTTTTTGCCAACTGGCATACCTGCCCTAATCAAGATTCTTGCGAATTCTTGGGAGTAAATATGTAATTCAGTTGAATTTGATTCGAATTCCTTTTCTCCATACTGGGTCTTTATCCTAGAAGCTCTGCTTCTTTCGACTATCTTCGAGTGGTATCCTAACCTCTTTATGTCACTCTGCATTGTTTCTAAATCGCATTTCTCGCCGTAAGCACATACCCTGTATTTTCCTTTGGAGCACGTTAATGTTCCATCTCCCAGAATGTACCCGAAAGTCTTTGCTAGAATTGCCACTTTTTCCTCATCAAAGGAATTCTCTATGTAGCTGTAATCCTCTTCATGTTTGCATCCTTCAAAATATACTACAGAGATTCTATCTTTCTTATCCAGCAATCCTGCTTTCTTAAACTCCTCACCTGTGAGTATGGGATGATCTTCAGAACATCTAATCTCAAGCCCTGTCCTCGTCTTTATGCTCAAAATCCTATTATCTGCTTTTCTCTTCATGAAAGCAATTATCGGACGAGACGCGATTTCTTTGTCAAAAAGGCAAGCAAGTCTTTGCCCAATGATTTTGAAGCTTACCTGATAATTTGATATATTTCTCATCTTATCTTTCTCAATTAATTCCTCAAAATCTTCAACATTTCTCCAGTATCCAAATTCAGACAGTATTCTTGTTCCTGCGGCTAAGCAGTTTATGTCGTAACCAACTCCGCCTGGTGAGATCACTCCTTCATCGTAATCTATAGCGGCAACGCCACCTATGGGGAAGCCATAACCTTGGTGGGCATCCGGGAGCGCTATTGCATATTTATATATCCCCTGCAAACAGCCTACATTTGACAACTGTTCCAGCGTTAGATCCGTCTTAATTTTGCTCATTAATTCTTCATCGGCATATACTATCCCTCGGACTTTCATGCAAGCCTTATAAGTCTGAGGAACCTCCCAGGAGTATTTTTCAATCTTTCGAACAGGAACAGCCTTTCGATTTAGAACACGTTTTGAGGACAAGATACTCTACCTCCTCCCTTTTTTCACGGATATTGAGTTTATGATATGAATTCTGATGGATGTTTTCGGGAGACAAAACTACCTCTAAACATAAACAAGTAGTGAACTGCTGAAGACACTTGTTAGCTACTCTGCATCTCTTACTATGACATAAGACCAAACGCTATTTAAGCTTTTCAAACGACGTTATTAGAAATCCCATGTTAGTCGCTTACCATCTTGCAGAAATCGTTCTAATGAATAAAACCATACTTTCAGAAGACGTCCCAGTAAACGGACAAATTCTTCTTGCGCTCTCTTATGACGGCCTTTACCAACTTCACTATTTTCCTATCAGATTCATATTTCACTTCATTAGTTGACGGGGCCTCTATTTCAAGCAAAGTGGATAACACATGAGCCACAGATGTAGGCAATGAAATCAGATTGTACCCACCCTCAAGGATGAAAACAATCTTACCCCCACATAATTCTGAAGCAACTTCCAGGATTCTTTCCGTTAGCTGTCCATATGTTGCTGAGTTCAATAGCATGTTTCCAATGGGATCCCCATAATGTCCATCAAATCCTGCTGAAACCACTATTATGTCTGGATTGAATGCTTTTGCTATCGGTCCGAAAATCTCATCGAACGCATAGAGATAGTAATCCTCTCCGAGATTAATAGGCAGTGGGACGTTAATGTTGTAGCCTATCCCCTTGCCTGTTCCTAACTCGCTTAGTTTTCCTCTACCATCATTCGAAAAGTCGTCTTCATGAAAAGAAACAACCATGACGTCGGGATCGTCATAGTAAAGTTCACCTGTCCCGTCGCAATAGTGAGAATCCCAATCCAAAACCATAACGCGTTTAACCAGGTTCTTGGCTCTAAGGTGGTCTATCATTATTGCAGCATTATTAAGAAAACACAACCCTTCGACTCTACCTTTGCCTGCATGATGCCCAGGCGGTCTAATTAGCGCAAAAGCTTGACCTATCTTATTCCTAACTACGGCCTCACCGGAGACTATGGCTCCACCCGCTGCCATTTTTGCTACTTCAAATGTCTCAGCTGTCGCTATGCTGTTTTGACCTACTTCCCCTCCTCCCAACTCAGATGACTCTCGTAGAATCTGAAGCAAATACGATGTATGAACCCTTAGAATCTCCTCATCAGTTGCCATTCTAGGCTTAAGCCGCAGTAATTTATTCTCCTCTAAGATTTCTGTTCTCTCAAGATAATTCATAGTACATCTCAATCTTTCAGGAGATTCAAAAGACTCAAACCAAGGCTTAAAATAGCTAGGAGTGAATTTGAGATAAGTCTTATCGTAAACTAATCCTACTTTCAAAATGCATTCACGTCCCCCTTTTAGGATAGACGCGATTTCCTATAATCGTTATGGTCATCTAAACTAGCTATGAAATAAACCGTAAGAAAACACTCAGCTGAGACGTTTTTAGAAGCTTCGGCATTAATATAGCCTGGCTTGAAGAATCCCAAGCATTTTGTCCGTTAGTTTAATGCTTTCTTCTTTGCTCGCCATCTCCATCATTGCTCTTATGGCATCGATGTTTTCTGGTACAACTATTGACTCTTGGTGAACAGCGAATACCAAATATAACCAGCCATCTACAATGCTGATTGGGTCCTCCCACATTGCCACTTCCGGCAAGTCATATCTTGGTCTTCCTATATCTCTTGTTATTTCTGTAATTCTGTGGGTTGCAGATACTCCATGCGAACCGCTTACCAATATTATTCGTCGAGCGTCCTCAAAAGCCCTTACAACTTCTTCGCTTTTGGCTTCCTTATCCAATTCAATCATTACATTGTGTAGGTGCATCAAGGTAGTCGGGACCTTGACTGCCATGGTAGCGATTTTTATATGAGGTAAGACCGTATTCAAATCAGGACCATGATGGCTCGGAACTTTCAAAACGGGTTCAATGGCGTTTATTGGCCCTTTATCTTCCTTAGGATCCGCGGCTCTTCTGACGAGAACTGCCTTAACCTGCTTAATTCCGTATTTCTGATCTATGGTGTAGAGTACGCGACTGAGCCCGGTGGTGTTACACGAAACGACTCTTACTGAGTTCTTACCTAAAGCTGCATCGTAATTAACTTGGGCACAAAAGCTGACCTCTGCAACGTCTGCCTTCTCTCCTCCCTGGAAAATCATTTTTACTCCTGCTCTTTCGTACATGGGTTTGTTCTTTACTCCAACCTTTTCTGGCGATGTATCTATAATAATATCTGCCTTTCCAATGAGTTCGTCTATTGTTCCGGCAATCGGAAATTCTTCTTCTTTAAACCTACTCTCGTTGTCTGGTGGGGTGGCGTAGACGTCAATTCCCTTCTTTCGGGCAATATAAGCTGCATAGTCTGGTTTTGTTTTAGCAATTCCGACAAGTTTCATATCAGGTTGTTTTAATACGGCATCGGCAATACGCTTTCCAATTGTGCCATAACCAGCTATACCTACTTCAACACTCTTCTTCACTAATATCACCCATCTTAATACACTTGCAAGAGTTTTATGATCATAAAATATTGTTCTAGGGTAAAAAACTCGTTATTACTCATTAATAAAACTTTTGTGTTTTCCTGTAATGTCTCACCTGAAGAGGTCCTCTTCTACTGGTCGGATGAGTTCTCGTGCGGATCCCTTTCCTGCCTGATAAGAATAGCCACGGATTACCACAACAGGAATCCCCTCGTCTGATTCTCCCATTAGTAGTTCGGCTGCAGACGCCAACTCATCCGCTATGGCGATTTTCGTAGTTTCAAGGGTGTAGTTGAAAAGATCTTTTCTATCTTTGTAATCTAGCAAAGGCCTGATACCAGCGGTGCCAATTGCCACCCCTATTGCGCCTTGGCGCAGAGGGCGACCGTGAGTATCGGAAACGATGACTGCAACGTTGATCCCCAAGATCTCTCTTATTCCCCTTCTAATATCCTCGGCGGATTTGTCGGGATCCGTGGGTAGGAGAGACGCTACATCATCGCCTGGGACATTTGATAAATCCACCCCAGAATTGGCACAGACGAATCCATGGTGGGTTTCTGTAATCAGGTGCTTTTGGCTCATTCGGACAATGGATTTTGAGGCATTAAGAACGATTTCTATTTTTCTGGGATCTTTCTCCATGGTGGCAGCTATGCTCTTGGCAAACTGTGAAGGGGTCACTCCCCTCAGGTCAACTATGCTACCCTCAGCTCTTGAAATGATTGCTTGAGCAACAACCAAGACATCTCCGCTTTCAAGTTCAAAATCATGCTCCCTTGAAGCACGAACAATCAGCTCTCCTATTTTATCTCCTTCCTTAACAATAGGAATCCCTTCCAAACCTATAATCTGAATCATTTTCTGCGCCTCAAAATCTTTTCTACTCTTCTTCTGTCTTCTTCTGTATTCACATTATAAAAGGAATCAAACTTCGGGTCTATCTTCTTCAGGACCATTGTGGAAACATAAAGCACCTTCAGTCCTTTGGTGATACCTTTCATTTCCAATCGTCCTGCGTCTATCATCCTTTCAGCCGCATTTAAGGCCGGCTTACTGCGATAACTTGCGCAAAGTGGTTCGATATACCCATTAGGCCAGCGAGGAACTACCGCGTCATATCCTGATCTAATAGAATAGAGTAACTCAATAACCGAAGGTCTGATTAGTGGTGTATCACACGGAAGCAAAAAGACGTAATCACTCTTGATTTGCTTAAATGCCGTTATCGCTCCAAAAAGCGGACTGTGTTCCTGATTTGTATCGTCAAGAATAATCTCCACGTCATTCATATTATTTCGATATCTTTCACTCTGTTCTTTGCTCCCAAAAACAACGTAAATATCGCCTGTAAGCGCTCTGCATGAATCTATTACGTACGAAATCATTGGCTTTCCTAGAATCCTAATTAGACCCTTCTCTGCACCTAATCTTCTGGCTTTCCCACCGGCTAGAATTGCGGCAAATAGTCCCATTAGCATTTCTCCCTTTTCCCAAAAGATCTACCCGATTTTGCAGACTTATAAGCTTTTTATAAGTGTTCTTTCAAACACTCAATATCTTCACATAAGGCAAAAGAATGTGATCCTCGTGAAGGGAGACAGGGCTTTGCTAGTTATTTGCGATGGGATGAGCGACCAAGCGATAAGAGCGTTGGGTGGTAAGACTCCGTTGGAAGCGGCGAGTACTCCTAATCTAGACAACCTGGCGGAAATTGGCATAACCGGCCTTATCGATCCACTGGGTCCCGGCATACCTGCGGGTAGTGAAGTCGGTCATCTGGCTATCTTCGGTTATGACGTTGCGCGAGAAAACCCTGGCAGAGGAACCATCGAAGCGCTCGGTCTTGGTCTGAAGCTGGAGGAAAATACTATCATCTTCAGAACAAACTTTGCGACGGTGGAGCCAAAGATAAGGAATGAAAAGAAAATCATAGTAGTGAAGGATAGACGTGCTGGGAGAAGACTTAGTCCTGACAATCTGATACTCGAAAAAGCGATAAATGACTCCCTTAAGAGTATTCAAGATGTTCAAATGAATTTCATAGCAACAGCCGAACATAGAGGGATTCTTATTCTGAAGGGTGGAGATCTGTCCCCCCATGTGACGGATTCTGACCCCCACCAGACTGGGGTGTCTGTGCCCAGAGTTCAGCCACTAACATCGGCTGAGGATTCAGTTGCCGCAAAGAGAACCGCGGAGATACTAAATATATTTCTCCAGAGAGTTTTTGAAATACTGGCCGGGCATGAGGTAAATCAACGGAGAAAAAGAGAAGGCAAGTTGCCTGCAAACATGATTCTATTTAGGGGCGGAGGCTCCCCTATGAAAATACAGTCTTTTGAAGAACGATGGGGAATGGAGGCTGCATGTATTGCTGCTCTGCCTCTTTACAAAGGCGTTGCAAGATTCCTTGGAATGTCCATCCTGGAAGTAGAAGGTATCACTGGATATTTTGACAGCAACATTAACGCAAAAATCCAAAATGGTATTAGTGCCTTGGACAAATATGAATTCGTCTTCGTCCATATTAAGGCATGTGACGTGGCAGCTCACGACAAGAAGCCTGACATGAAGGTAAAAATGATAGAGAAAATTGATGAAGCTCTTGGGCCATTAATTGGAGATGTAGTGAAATCTGAAAAAGCTCACATAATTATCACTTCTGATCATTCAACTTCTAGTCAGCTAGGTTCACATATTGCTGACCCCCCTCCCATACTAATAGCGGGTCCAAATGTCATAAGCGATGGTGTTTCTGCTTTCAACGAAAGAGCGACTCTTACTGGGGGACTCCATCGCGTTAGAGGTCTTGACCTCATGCCGCTGATCCTCGGTTATACGAGAAGAGCTATTGAAGGGGGGTTGAAATCTCATCCTGATTTGATGAGATATATTCCTAGAAAATTCGGACCGCCTTTGGAGCTTTAACTACAAATCTATCTCGCTTTCTTATCAATTGCTAATCTGAAGGCCGGTGGATCTATTCTCTCAGATCGACACTTAGGACATTTACTAGGGCAACGCGGTTCCTTAATCTTTCTAAATTCATACCCACAATTTATACATCGGGGAGACAACATTGAAATAAACTGTTTTCTATTAGTTTGAGTTGAAACAGTTTTGGCTATGTGTTTGAGGTCGTCATAAACTCCCTGTTCGTCTAAAATGCCAAGTTTTGAGCAAATGTCCTTAACTCTTACCCACTTGTTTGCCTCGCGTAATATCTGCAGTATTTGCTCTCTACGAGTCCTCAACATTTTCTCCCTCTGTGGCGTACCGTCCGCGCTGATACAGATCAAAGAATGTTGTATCTTCTTCGACGTATATGCCATATTTGGCAACATCTGTCACCGGAATTTCTCCTATCTTAAAAGATCCATGTTTTCCAACAGTTACTGGTCTTTTAGGATTACCGAACAGCATGAATTCAATAGTTGCCAAAACCTCAATGTCATTAATCCTTTTCTTTGTACCTTTCTCAAGATCCAGAACCGCTTTTTGCTGTCTCTCATTTAACGTATTAAAAAGCTCTTTATCGACCTTGACTTTGACTTCCCCTATAGTATCGCAACAATCCAGTGAATCCAGAACACCATATTTATAGCCATCACAATAATGACAAGCCATCCAATTCTTATAGACTCTCGGATTATTATATGTTGGGCCGGTTGCTCCCAGATAAATCCCCCTTGCTTCTAACATCTTCCTTACAAGAGATCCAAAATTCGCCGTACTACAGGCCTCCGAAAAGACAAAGGGGTAGTGTTTGAACTTGATTCTTCTTAGATCTCTCCATGAAAGCAGTTTAATGGGGGGATTGCCGCCAAACCAACTGCCGTTGTCTCCGTGGACTCTGTCAAGAATGGTCCCATCGCTATACTGCAGAATCATCTCAGCATCTTCAAGCAACGGAATCCTGTTCTCACTAAACCCGTCGAGTAATTCTACATTAAACCCCAGGTCCATAAGCGCCTTTACAGGTAGTTCAGAGGTCTTCGGTGTCGTGTCAAAAACCAATGCGAGATTTGAATCTCCGTAACTACATTCTAGATGGGAAAGAATCGTCTCTTTATTTCCAAAGATTCTGCCTACGGAGAGTGTTATGTTTCCCTCTCCGCCTAGGTCTTGATAGATTATGTCAGTATAGCGTACTTTATTACGAAATATGTATTTTAATGACGGAAATTCCTTAGCATCGCCTATTATTAGAAGCTGCCTTATCTTCCAATCCTCTGCCATTTTCTCGATTTCTCGATTAGCTTCAAATACGTTCCTTGTCTTAATCTCGGCAGAGATCAGGCCCTGGTTCTTGCAGTACCGTCGCAAAGCCTCCTTATTTATCGTAGAAAGCTTATTGCTCCAGACAATGACCACTTGATCCCTATTCATAGCTGTCACTTCGATTCTTGCATCCTAAGTTAGTTCCTTAACGAAATAAAAGCTTTGAAAAAACGACTTCAAGATTATCAAAATAAGGTAAAAGGAGATCTATTGATTTTCCATTATTTTCTTGATTTCGCGGTACCTGGTTCTAAGCGTTACCTCGGTAATCCCAACAACTTCTGATATATAACTCTGGGATTTCGCCAATCCTAATTCTTGAGACGCGATATATAGAGTGGCGGCAACCAATCCCCTTGGATCTTTTCCTGCAACCTTCTTCTTCAGAATGAGATCTTTCAGTATTGAGACTGCCCTGCCTTCAACCTTACTTCCAGCACTTCCAGCAAGACCAAGTCTGTTGACGAATTGGGACACAAGTAACGTAGGGTTTGGTGGAGGAAAGCGCAATTTCAGCGTTTGGACGAGGATTCGGTAACAACGGCTAACGACCGTTTTCCTGGCTGAGGATCTTTTTGATATTTCCTCGAAGGTTCTGGGGACTTCATCTAGTCTGCATGCGGCATACAATGCAGCAGTTGCCATCGCCTTAATACTCTGCCCCCTGAGGAGCCCCTTCTTTAGAACTTTCCGGTAAAAGACTGCTGCAGTCTCTTCCACTGTCTTGGGTAGATTAAGCTGTCCTCTTAGTCTCCTTATCTCTGTAGAAGCTATGGCTAGGTTTCTCTTTCGCCAGGTCAATCTGCTATCTAGTCTTCTAATTCTAATCATGCTTTGATACTTTCGAGGGGAAAAACTCTGATCATAAGTATCGCGTCTTCGTCTGCTAATTACTGTTGCCAATCCTTTGTCTGGTAGCATATGCGTAGTCGGCAGACCTCGGTGAATTTTCTTCTCTTCTTCCCTATCAACAAAGCCGCTATCCCTATAATCAATTATGTGCTCCGATATTACAAGACCGCAAGTTTTGCAGATTACCTCTCCCCGAACAGGGTCATCTATGATATCTTGGGCACCACATTCTGGACAAACAGACAGAGGGGAATACTTCTCGGTATAAGACTTAGAGATAACCAGCCTATAATAACCTCCTTATAGAGTTGACATGAACCGACATCAGTCAACACTATCCGACAGTACATATGTTTAATCAGTTTATAAATGTTGTTCTTTTCCGTACCTAAAGGATTTTAAACCTGCGTTTTTTATTTCTCTTTGAGAGGAATCAACATGGATCAACACTACGGCTCAGAATTAGAGGAGAAGATGGTATCCCAAATGAAGACTCTCAAGACCATGATTGAGTCTATTACTCATCAAATAGAAGCTCTTCAAAGAACTATTTCCGAAAGCTTCGAAAGCCTGCAGAGCGCGCTAAGAGTAAGCTCCGAGGAATCTCCAACTCCTATGCGAGAAATGTTCTCTGCTTCTTCAAACCAATTCTCGGATAGGTACTCCGAACTATCTTGGGCTTTGAGTCGGACTCTGAGGGCTGTTAAGGAAGCCTACAATACAGACTCTTCTGGCATAACTGCAAGGAAGTTGGCAAATGAGATAAATGTGTCCAGAAGCAGGGCAAGCGAGCTGCTCAACGAATTGGTTACGAAAGGACATCTTGAGAAACATCAGAAAGAGAGATCCATGAGGTTCAGACCTACTAAGTAATTACTGAAGTTATCTCTCAGTTATTTTTATAAGTGATTTCAGCAATTGGAGAAACCTATTACCCTAATAAAAGATCCGAATGGACTTATGGAGGGAACAAAAGGGTGTCTGAGCACAAAGCAAATTCTAAAGTAAGGCCGATGGACTTTGGAGAGATTTTCAGTCAGTCACTTGATGTCTACATGAGTAACTTGGGGCATCTGGCAGTCCCATTTATCCTCCTCAATATAATGAGCGAGATTATTTCTAGGACAATTTCAACCTTTTTCGTTGTGGTTCCTACGCTTCCTCCCGCTCCTACTATTGAGCAAATCTATGCTTGGTTGGCCGAGTACGTTCTTCCTTTGATAGGATCTACAATACTGCTTGTGATCATTTCCCTATTCTTCACGATAGTCGCTGGTGGAACAGTTATCAAATATTCTTCTGATAAATTCTTGGAACGTGAAACATCGCTTTCAGACAGTTTTGGTTATGCCTCTGCTCGCTTCCTGTCATTGGCTGGTTCTGCAATCCTCTTCTGTCTTGCTGTGGTTTTTGGCTTCATCCTTCTAATAATTCCTGGAATACTCTTTGCAGTTTGGTTCATACTATCGTCTCAATGCGTCATTTTAGAAGACTCGACAGCTGTGTCCTCTCTCGGGAGAAGCAAACACTACGTTGAAGGAAATTGGTGGAAGACCTTTGGAGTTGTCATAGTTACAGCCATAGTAATGGGAATCGGATATGCCATTTCGTACGCCGTCAGTACTGCAATTCTCTATGTTTTTGGGGCAATTATCACAAATCAGTACGCATTATCTATAATCTCAGGGATAATTTCTGCCATAGTTACTGCCTTCGTATATCCCTTCTGGATAGTTGTTGCTACAGTCACTTACTATGATCTGAAAGCACGCAAATCCGGACTACCTGCTCCAACAACAGCTCCCAAACCGGCTAGGATTTCAAAAATGGAAAAGAAATGTCAAGAGTGTGGCGCGGTGGTACCACCAGGTGCAGAATTCTGTCCTTCATGTGGGTCGGCACTATATCCTGAGAATACCCGCTAGGTTTGGGGTAGAAGATTGAAGATGACATCTGTCAAAGGCCATCAATCATCCTCTTTTTTTACTGGATTAGGGGAAATCAAGGAACTCTCCGCTCTTGATTATTTCGATTTCTTCTCCATTTTCATACGTTATGGTTACTGATGGTTTTGACATAAGAAAATCCATATGATTTGCGGATGTGTTTTTCCCTCCAGGATAATCAATGTTGTTGCCAAAAGCAATGTGAACTGTTCCAAAGATTTTTTCTGTCTCCAAGAATTCCTCAACAGCTCTTGCTCTTCTATTGACGCCAATTCCTAGCTCTCCTACAAAGCTCGACCAATAATCGGTTGAGAGTGCCGCTTTGATTTTATTGAGAACCTTTGTATCGTCCCCTTCAACTTTGGCCGCCTTGCCATCTTTCGCGATTATTCGGACCTGTTTTTCGAGTAAGCCAACCCCCCCGATGGCCATGTCGCAGACAAGTATTCCATTCAGAGAATTCTCGACCGGGCCTACCATAATCTCTCCTGTAGGTAGATTCATCCATCTCATGGTTTCCCAGTCCATAAACGTGTCTGTGAAGAAGTCCCTTCCTTTGACACTGAATCTCAGGTCTGTACCCTCAGGCGTCACAATTCGCACTTCAGAAACGTCCAAAAGCCTTGTCAAAGCTTTTCGTACAAAACCTTGCATTTCCTTGTGTTCTTCCGCTGTTAGGGCTAGCGCACCATCTGTCAACATATCTATGGTTATTCCAGGGCAATGACCAAGTCTTGATTTGCGCCCCCGTGTCTCCAATTTGATTAACTCTATGCGGAATGGTGTTTCTTCCGTAATACCTCTTAAGACATTGATAAACATGTCTGGCCTTCCGGTGCCTCCGCCCAAGACTGCTTCCCTAAGATGAGATGGTATCTGCTTGCGGAATCCTTTCTTGGTATCTAGCTTAATCTGTCTTACCCATAAGCCTAGATCTGCTCCTCCTCTGGTAAATGCGTCAATGACATCAGCATTCACATCATCGCCTACTAGAAGCATCCTCTCTCCTTCTTCCGCTTCTAAGACGTATTTCAGAACATTACGTGCAGCTACATTCTCCTGCAAATTCTCAGCTCCCCTATGTTTTTATTTGGACGTTTTGTTATTAGGCTATTAATATAACTAATTGTTATCTCCTCCGAGGATGTATACTCATGGCGATGCCAAGGTCCCTAAGGCCAACCCTGACATTTCTGGTAGGGGGTATCCTTCTGACGGCAGGAATGGGTTTTTCTTTATTCAATACTCCCATTATCCCCCTGCAAAGCGGCTTATCATATCTAATATTCGAGAACAACTACAGTTATAATACGACAATCACTCTGGAATCCGGCGATGAATTGACAGTATATGCAAGAATATATGAAGACGTAAACGTATCCTTGGTACTCAGGACGGCGTTGGGTGATATTTTAGCAGAGAACCATTCCTATGATTCAAATCAGCTTCTTTCTATAAACATGAAAGTCAGTGCTAGTGATGACTACGTGATATCTCTTTACGAGAATCAATCTTCAGAATACTCCACTTTTCGTTTGTTTATGATACGTATATTATCTACGCCAATCCATCCTTATTTCATGTTTGGACTTGCTCTGGTAATACCCGGTATTATTATTACTGCAGTGGGGCTCAGAGATATTTACCCCAAAAAGAAATATCCCACCTCCTGGGAGATTCTTGAATGGTATCATATAATTCTTCCTATTTCTTCCTTGGCAACTCTTGGTGCTGTTTTTTTCTTATTTAATCAAATCCCGCTGGGTTTCATGTTCCAGGATTGGCAGACTATTCTTTTCTTCTCGTTGTTTACGGTCTTACATGTTGTGTTAGTTCTTCTTACCACATCCGTAGTCAAAGGAAAATCTCTCTTATTTTACAGTTGGTCGTTATTGATAACTGCAATCGTATGGAGTTTTACTGCGAACTTTCTTCTCTCTAATGGATCACGAACATTCCTTCCATTTTTGGACTTTTCGGATCCAGACACGTATTATCTTGCTGAATCTTGGATAATCCATTTCGATGCTTTTGCGTCTCAAATGCAACTACTGATAATTCTTATGTTTACGTTCTATGCTATTATCGGCTCCTATGAGAATTATACGGCCCAAATCTATCTTCAGTCCGCAATTCCATTAACACCTGAGACCTTAAAGGAGAAGGGTTTGGATGAACTTCAACAGAAACTAAGAACGCTCATAAAAAAGAACAAGTTTGAGGGCTTCTTCAGACTGCTTCGGATGAGAGACCCCGAGGCATCGGTTATCTTATACTACCTGCTCCGACACCACATAGATGAGAATATTCAAACTATGACTTTGCACGCTCTTCTTTCCTCCCACTCAGATATTCTTAGCAAAACGATCTATGAAAGAAAGACCGTTCAAGATATTTTAGCACCTCTTGGCTATGTCACATTCGAGGAGGGCAGAATAAGAAACATCAAACTCCAAGTCAGATCATCTGAAATATCCCGTCTTATCAGACTTCTTAGAGCTTACATCCGTCGAGAAACACAAGAGAAGCTCGAGGAAGCTGTAGGAGTCACAGAATTGCGCAAAAGAAAGATGAAATTCGCAGGTTTAACCAGAGAAGAGTCCGCGCCGTGATTTTCTTTCCTATGTAGCGGATTTCCACCCTCTCCGGTGTGGTTTACATGGTCTCACAGAGCGATTTCCACCTTTAGGTTAAAGGGTTTCCATGCAGAAGTATATTCTAACTAAACAAAAAAACAAAAAATCTGAGAAGAGTGGCAAACAATGAAGCGAAATGCATTGAAAATAGCATCCGTTGCAGTATTGCTGGCTCTATCATTGACAGCAATTACTCCTGTTCTCGCTGCGCTGCCCGATGAAAGTGGCTTCTTAAATGGTAACCGATTCAATGATACCGGTGGCTGGTCAACCACCGTCGACTGGATAAACCTAATCAGGGACAATCAAGATGTACCTTCGTGGATTAGACTTCTTCTTTCGGATGTTCACGTACACACGTACCTTGCGCATGTTAACAAGCTAGGTTTTCAGATGCTGTATCATGGTTTCATAAATGCGTCTGTTGGCTCCAGTGCGTTAACAATACCGATGCAAACCATACTACAGCACTATGAAACGCCAAGCGGCAAAGACGTCTTTGCCGTTCAAACATTTGTCATGTTAACCGTCTTCAGAGATCTAGTTCAAAACGATTTGCCCAATCCCCTTGGGGAGCCCGTTTATCTATCTGTATCCTTCGACATATCAATACATGGCGACAACTTCACGTCATCGCTGGATGAGATAAACTCAGAAAATGTGAGTGTTACGGTGTATCCATTAACTTCTACCAATGGCGAACTTCATTGGGAATGGGGAATGAGGTACGAGAATCTGAAAT
>JBHLPL010000018.1:18829-23602 GCA_048939465.1 Promethearchaeota archaeon
GGTGGCAGCTTGACCCAGGTCCACTTGATCCAATAGTGGCATTGGCTCAGTATAGTGAACTTGAATTCAATTATACTTTGGACATTGATCCAACAAGAGGTACTGCAGAAGTGTCTACAAACTATGTGATCGGCCAACCGGAAAAGCTGTGGTTACCTAACGACACCTATTACGAAAACACAGAAGAATCAAATTATAATTTGACTGCTTGGATAAAGGAACAGGGATTCAAAATAGGTATTACATCTTATCAATTGACCACAGTCGTAGGTGAAACTCACCAGAACAGACTTGACGATGGAAATCCTTTCACTAATGAATCGGAATCTCTGGTAAATGATAATCTCTCAACTTTTGTTGGCGATGAACGAGTTTTTGACGTCATGTTTGGAAACAAGAAGACTTATGATTCCTACAATGAGTCGACAGGAGCACTTATTGGTGACGATCTGCTTACAAAAACCTGGTTGTATCCGATAGGTAGACGTTATGTTGCACCGGGAACTGGGAATAATCCGCTGGTTGGAATCCAACGTTTGATAATGGCACCGCTGCCTTTAGCAGCCATGTATATGAGTCCCGCTCTGAGACAGCACTACAATCAGAATTATAACGCTGTAAACAATACGTTATCTGTTGATAGAGTAGATTACTACTACTTCATATCTTATCCTGAATGGAACGGCTCGAGGGTCGTACACGATCCAACGTTCATAGCTTATGCTGACCTTGCAGCCGGAATATTCAGCTCCAGCACAATGATCCTAATCGGAGTGATTGGTGTCATAATAGCAGTTGCAGTATTCTTTGTAATTCGCAGACGTAGGTAATTTCCCTCTTTTTTTATTATTTCATTAAGGTTATAGGGATAGCTAATCGAAGCTTAGGTGTCGTCAGTAAGAATCATGAAGCAAAAAGCAAAACTTCGGAGAATATGATCCGAAAATACGCTCATGACTCGGTTGTGTCTGGATTACTACTCACTGCCGGTTGCTCAGGCGAACCGGTCACGGGTAGAGCTTCTGGTAGCTCTTCTGTTTCTAATCTCGACGCCCGTATCTTAATTCCGTAATGTTTGAACCATTCTTCCATTGCTTCTTTAATGATTTTCAGCACGGTTCCACGCTGAGACGGATCCAGTGCCACCAAGCCGTAGGTTTTGACCCCTAGGACGCGCTGAATAAGATCAGGCTTTACAGCCTTGGGTAAATCTTGTTTGTTTGCTAGTGCAATTACTTTTGTATCCTTCCCGGTTTTGCTCATCAGTTTTATGAAGTCTTTCCTTGTCTTTAGAACATTTACTATGGTTGAGTCTAATACGAGCACTATTATGTCTGATCGTTGAGCCAAGCGATCCCATGCTTTCTTAAATTGCTCTTGGCCCCCAAAATCCCAGATCCTCAGCGGGATTTTGTATTCTCCTACTTTGGCCTTTAGACCACCAATATTCACGAAAATTGTTGGATCGTGCTTTAGGGGTGTCTCTTGACCTTTTATGAGTTGGAATAGTGTTGTTTTCCCGACTCCGCTTGAGCCTACAAGCGATATTTTCACCGGACCTAGGACTATTCTGTCCAATATCTCATTAAATGACTCAAAAGTGGATATTGCACCATCCCAATCCTTGAGCGTATCCTTATACTTCTTTAAAAAGAGGTCTCTAACCGCCGCAATCTTCTCTTGTATATCCGTCTCATCCTCGTCTTGACTAACGCAGAAAACGAATAATACATCACCAAATCCTCCGTAGATAAACTTGACGTTACCAGTTTTGATCGATCTTATCCTGTCCCCACTTACTTCGGCTACGAAGGATTGTAGTGCGCTTAGAAAGCCCGAAATTAGTCCCTCATCTAACGCGATTGAGCCATATGCCCTGGAGACCAGACATTCTCCAGATTTACGAATAACGTAGACATTGTGAATCATGCCCTAACGAACCCCTCTGGTATTTAGTACTTGGATAAACACCTTTTTGAAGCTTTCCTTTCGGGAATTCTAGCTAGTTGCTCGGACTTTTTATTTTATGGAAGAACCACTTCTTTAAAATGCTATCATCCTATTTCCGGAAGGGCTATGTATTTCTTTCTTAGGCGCCCCGGTTTCTTGATGATGTTTATACCCTTGTAGTCCATGTTAAACAATTCGAACTTGTATTTCTTGAGAGCTTTCTCTTCGTCTTTTCTAAAGGCTTTATCTAGTCCTTCATGCTTCTGCCTTCTTGCATATCGTATCATCGCGGAGATGAGACCCTGCACAATCACCTTTAGATATTCTCTTTCCTTTCCCCATAAATCTGGTCTGTCCCGGTAATAGTCTTCCATAACTACAGCGACTCTACGTTTCAATAGAATTGAAAGGCCCAAAAGAGTACCTCCCACAATGTAGACCATTGCCCCAATAAAAAGCATCATCCGTCCCAGACTGGCGAACAATACAACCATCATCAGAATAGATGCGCCTATCATCATGAAGGTGGATACGAGTCCAGTAAATACTCTTATTGTTGTTAATGTACGTACTTTCGGGATTTCATCTGGGTAAGTCCCAATTTTCCATAAGACTCTTCTTATTTCCCTCCATTTCTCTGCAAATCTCCTCCCCAAAACGCCTTTCGTAACGTTCTTATCTATCTTGCCAAACGTTCCTGTATGAAGTATTCGATATCCATCAACCAGAGTTATCACTCTTGAAAGCATATTCACTTTGATTTGTCTGGGAAATGTTAATGGTTTGGCTTCTTTCTCATCCTTTTTTTGGCCCTTCAAGAAACTCCCTCCAGCTAGGTATCCTTCTTCTGACTTACAATTTAACTTTATCGGCAAACTTCCCCCAGCCAAGATTCGAACTGTGGGGGAGATCAATTTCGTTTGTGGGTCGTTTCAGGTCGGACCAGACTTCTGCAAGCGAAAAAGATTAATTCTTATTAGGGGTAAAGGAAATGTTGGAATTGTGATACAAAATCTGAGGGAAGGCTAGTTTGACAATAGAGTATTTCAAGAGACTAGGTTTCAGAGCGGGGTTGGAGATTCATCAAGAACTCAAAACAGACACGAAACTGTTCTGCAAATGTTCTCCAAACTTGAAGAAGACTGCACCTGAATTCCTAATAAAGAGGTACTTCCGACCAGTTATGGGTGAGATGGGTGATTTCGATCCAGCGATGATGGTAGAATATGAAAAACAACATACCATAATCTACGAAGGCTATCGAGATGTTGTTTGCACTTACGACATAGACGAAACTCCCCCATTACCCCCAAGTAAGGAAGTAATAAACATAGGTCTGCAAATTGCATTACTCCTAAATGCAACTGTTGTTGATGAGCTTCACATTTGTCGGAAGAACTATCTGGATGGGTCTGTGCCGTGTGGCTTTCAAAGGTCCTTTATTATTGGAACTAATGGCTATTTTCCTTTAAATAGCAAGAGAATCAGAATCAAGCTAGTAGGCGTCGAAGAAGATGCAGCAAGGAAGATTAAGCAAGAGGACAAAACCGTATACTATAGGTTGGATAGGTTGGGCATTCCCCTTGTTGAGGTTACAACAGAACCGGATTTAGAATCACCCCAAGAGCTTCATGAGGCCGCCAATCGTATAGGTCTGATTCTTAGGTCAACTGGTCGAGTTAAGCGGGGCCTTGGGACTATCCGACAGGATGTTAACGTAAGCATAAAGGACGGCAATCGTGTAGAACTGAAAGGTGTTCAGGAACTAGGTTTGATACCAAAACTTGCTGAAAATGAGGTAAAACGACAACTGTCATTATTGGAGATAAAGAATGAATTGAAAAAACGGAAGGTCAAATCTGGAGACTTCAAGTACGCTTTTGAAGACGTTACTCACATTTTCATGAACACAAAATGCCGGATAATAAAAAAAGGTATAGATAAGCGAGAGAAAGCCTTTGCTGTCAGTATCCCTAATTTCTCTGGTCTCTTCAAGAAGGAGATTCAACCAAACAAGACTTTCGGTCGCGAAATAGCTGAGAAGGTAATGGTAATTACAAATGTTGGAGGCATAATTCATTCAGATGAAGATTTACGTAAGTACAACTTCAGCACTGAAGAAGTGGCCAACGTAAAGAAATCGTTAGACATTAGAAAAAACGATAGCTTTGTGATTGCGGTCGGTAAACCTGAGACTGCAAAAAAGGTACTAAAACTCGTTGTTGACAGGTCCAAACAAGCACTAAGAGGAGTGCCTCAAGAAACAAGGAGCCCCTTAGAAGATGGAAATAGTAAGTTTGAAAGACTTCTCGCAGGTAGTGCGCGTCTGTACCCAGATACTGATACTCCGCCTATTGTTATGCCTGAAGAAAGTGTTATCGAGGCAAAAAGACATCTTCCTGAATATCTTTGGGAATTGGAGGAAAGGCTTGCAAAGAAACACAACTTAAAAGCAATGACTGTAAGGGAGCTTTTCCTGTCGGATAAAATGGAACTATTCTCAAAACTTGTTGATGAACTTCATATTGAACCGGTTCTGGCCTCTACGACTCTGCTTCAAATGATGAAGGCGCTGGAACGAGAAAGGCTGTATGTAGAGAAAATAACAGACGAAACGATAACCGATGTATTTAAGCTGTTGGCTGGTGGCAAAATAGCAAAGGAAGCTATAGAGGATTTACTCAGAATTCTGAGTGGGAATCCTGAACTGTCTGCCCAACAGGCGGCAGAACGACTGGGATTAGAGGCTATTACATCGAAACAACTGGGGAAGGTTGGAGAATAGGTGAAATTCCACCTGAACTCAAAGACACCCGCACGAAT
>JBHLPL010000100.1:0-7173 GCA_048939465.1 Promethearchaeota archaeon
CGAAATTTCAACAAGAAAATCGGATCAATTCAACCTAGAGGAGAAGTCGGTCTCTTGTATGAGGTTCTTCGAAAAAAGGGTCTAGAGTTATACTGCGACTTTACGCCGCTTGGATATTTCCATCAAGATTTGGCGATTCTAAAATGGTTTTCTGATCAAGGGGAAAAAATCGATTTTGATTTTTTGATCTTCTACGAATATGATATGCTTACTACTAAGCCAATCTCGGAACTATATGGAAAATATACTTCCTACGACGCAAGTTTTGCTACTTACCACAAACCATCTCTATCTTGGTATTGGTACAAAAGGCCTTTAGGATCATTGAAATCCATGCATGAATGGCTGCGAAAATACGGTCAAGACCTTACGCTGTATGCGGGCCTGTTTGCTGGCCACATGGTATCAAGAAAGGTTCTGACAAAGCTTAAAGAGATGAAACTGCCTTTCGCTTTTTGCGAAATGAGGTGGCCAACAGTTATCACCCAACTTGGCTATTCGTGCAAGAATCTGGATTTTCCAATGATGGGATACGGAAACCCAAAATCGTCTAATATGATTAAAAAGAATGTGAATCTGGGTATATTTCATCCCATCAGAGGAGATGTAGACTTGTAAGAAACTAATTTTGGAATTACTTGAGAAAAAATCAAATCTTAAACCTCAGTTTACCATCAATCCATCTTACGACCTGAAGACGGACTATCCTCAATATTGATATCACCTTGATCAATAGATCCACCAAAACAACTTTTCCTGAATCAGAATCTTATAGCTTGATCATAAGTACTTTGTTTTGAAGATTAAAAAAATGAAAACATTAAGAAATCCTTTTAGCTAGTACCAACAAGAATATATCATAGTCACATGTTCCCTTGGGAGTTGTGAAGATGATCGCTTTGGTAACTGGAGGTGCGGGTTTCATAGGGTCTCACTGTGTTCAGACTTTGGCAAGAAAGGAAACAGATGTTAATATTAATATACTTGACAATTTTCAAAGTGGATCTGAGAGCAATCTTGAGAGTATTTCAGGGAAAATCAATCTTGTTAGAGGTGACGTTCGGGATTTTAAACTGGTGAAGCATCTTGTCGCTGACTGTGACCTAGTTGTGCATTACGCTGCTAACGCCTCGGTTCCTGCCTCTGTTGAAAATCCGTTATATGATTTCGAGACCAATGCTTTGGGCACTTTCAATATTCTTGAGGCAGCTCGTCAGAGTAAGAAGGATGTGGTTATTGCTTACGCATCCTCTGCTGCATTGTACGGAGATCTTACCGACATGCCACTCAAAGAGGAATTGTGCGCTAGACCCATCTCCCCCTACGGTGTTAGTAAGCTATGTGGTGAAAACTACTGTAAACTATATCACAGAATCTATGGTCTTAAAACGGTTTCATTAAGATACTTCAATGTTTTTGGTCCTCGTCAACCACGGTACGTTATGTTCGATTTTCTTCGCAAATTGTCCGACAATCCTCATGAATTGGAGATATTGGGATCAGGTAAACAGGTCCGTGATTTTATCTATGTTGCTGATGCGGTAAACGCAACCATAATGGCCGCAAACACTCCACCAGCTTACGGCGAAGCCATAAATGTTTGTACCGGTGTTGGAACCTCTGTTATGGATATTGCTGAAAGCATTCTGGATCTTTTGGGTTTGGAGAAGACAGAAATCGTGTGTACAGGCAAGAGCTGGGAAGGGGATGCGGACATTCTGGTTGGGGATCCGTCAAAACTCGTCAATTTTGGATTCAGACCTAAATATCCATTAGGTGAAGGTCTTCGGGAATTAATCAAATGGTACACTAAGGCTTTTCCGACAAAGTTGCGTCTTATCTAATAAGCTCACAGTATTAGGGCTATCCTAAGCAATAGGTTCTCGCACTGTGTTCGCCAAATGGGGTCTAAAAAACGTTTTAATACCCGTAACCATATAAACGCCTTGTCAATCTATGGTGATTCTAATGAATCCTTGGCTGGTAAATATTCTGGCCTGTCCAATTTGCAAACATCATCCGTTGAAAGCCTATTTCTACAGTTGGGAGACACCCGATGAGGAAATTAGAGAAGTCTCTAAAAGTGAGATGAATTTCGATGTGGACGCTCGCTCATTAGAAGTGCTAGTTCGAGAGTTTGTAGAGGGTATCATTAGTATTACTGCTCTTGATGCTATTAAGGATTTAAGTGGAAATAGAATAACTTCTCAGCTTGCAGCAAATGCAAAAGATACTGCCACAAAGCTTGAGAAAACTATTAAGTCCGGGAAAAGTGTAGAAGAAATTCTGAAGGACTCCAAGCCTGATTTGAATATTATACACTCTTATTTTCATTTGATTTCGGTAGCTGAAGGCCTTCTTCTATGTGATGGCTGTGACAGATGGTACCCAATCGGTAGTAGCGTTGTGGGCGTTCCTGAGATGTTACCAGATGATCTACGACGTAGGAAATCCGATATGGCTTTCTTGAGAAAGTGGAGAAAGCACATTCCTGAAAAGGTGTTGAGAGAAGGCAGACCCGTTAATTTGGCTGGCAGTTCTCAGGAATAAGAGCAATTATGGAGAGAATTTTGTTCTAGTGTTTTTTTTAACTAACTATTCTGCCCCTCCATGAAACACTTCCAGAGGATCTGAACCGCCGGCAAAAAGTTTTTTAAGGATCTAATCTTTCAGAACCTCAAAGGTTGAGATTATGGCACTGATAGGAACAGAGCTCTGGGAGATACTCCTATTCTTGGCTTCCTTGGCAGTTTTCATTTATTTATATGTATTAACCGAGCGTGATCTGCGCGCTAGTCGGAAAGATTTATGGTCTACTCAGGATTCAACGGCTTTGGCGCTCCGTTATCTTTTCTTTGGCTCCATAAATGCCTTTCTTATATCGGGTCTGCTAGTGTTTTCTATTTGGATTTTGAATATTCTCTTTGAGGGGCTTGCATCTGCAATCTTGGGAATATCCCTCATTGTCCCATTGATTTCTCTCGTGGCGTCCATAGCCTTTGGTATCGCCTATGGGATAGCTAAAAGCAAGCATCTGTATGATCTTGCAGATGAAGAGGTCTACGGGTTTAAGCCCTGGTGGGCTCGTCACCGAAGACTGCGAAAGGCTTTAAGTTTATCTCTATATCTGAGCACCGGAAATTATCGTCGCTGGAGAAATGCTCAATTAACTCCGAGGAAGTTGCGAAGACTCAAACGCGATATAGATAGATCTTTTACGAAAACCCGTGAGGATTTGATAGGGAGAGACCAAGAGTTTCAGACTGTAATGTCCAGCATCCTATATCATACGGTCAGAGATGAACGTATTCGCGAGGTTCTAAAGAATAATCCACCTTCTAAATTCTTCATTCTTAAAGGGATGACTGGAACCGGCAAAACTCTATTGGCCGAGGTATGTATGCGAGAGGGAATGTTAAGAGGCATTAGAAGTCAGACCAACGTTGTTGCGCTCTCGATAAAGGGCTCAGACGTCTTTAACCCATACTATGGTCAATCCGCAAGAAATCTTAGCTCGATCTTTAGGGCAACCTTGAATACTCCAAGCGTTTTATTCTTTGACGAGTTCGACAGTTTTGCCAAGAGCATAAGAAAGGGCGAGTCTCACTGGGCTCAATTGGAGGATTTGAGGGTTCAGACTACGTTCATTGAGGGATTAAAGAAAGTCTTAGATACGGAATCCAGGATTGTTGTTATAGCAGCTACGAATTCTTATGAGTCTGTCCGAGACGACATTAGACGACGTGCCTTTATAATGGATCTTGATCAGAATGTAAGCAGCGAGATGTTGATAGCTGTATTGAACGCAGAATTGGAGAAGAACGGATGGACATATCTTGATCCTGAAGAGATAATAGAAGCCCTTGAGCGGGCAGTGAGCGTATATCGTCAGACTCAGTTAACCCCTTTTGACATTATTGATGCCTGTCAAAAAGTAAGGAATCTCAAGATAGAGCCCATACGGAAGACAATATTCGAATTTGCAGAAAAGCCCGTTAAAACAAAATACACAGTCTCCGTTGATGATTTCAGGACCATTGCCAGAGGTTTAAGGGGATACCTTGAAAAAGAAAAGAGTAGCGAGGTTATGACTTCAATCCTCAGGATAAAACCTGCTGTAACCTACAAAGATGTTGGTGGCCTCTATGGCATAAAGGAGAAGATCTTCAAAAGCATCTCTCTGAGTCTCCGTCCAGATCTAGCAACAAAACTCGGTTGGATTCCCCCCAAAGGCTTTATTCTGTGGGGGGAGCCAGGTTGCGGTAAAACTCACATATCCAAAGCTATTGCAAAAGAGAATAATGCAACATTCTTCTATGCTCCTGCTGCTCAACTCTTAATAAACGCGAAATGGGTTGGTGAGCCTGAAAAGAATGTTCGAGACTTGTTTGACTTTGCGAGGAAAGAAGCACCCAGCATCATCTTCTTTGATGAATTCGATATCATTGCTGGTAAGCGAAGAGGTGATCCCGTAGGTGATAAAATAACTGCTCAGATATTAACAGAGTTGGATGGACTACAGCCTTTAGAAAATGTAATTGTTATAGCCGCTACAAACAAGTTGAATACCGTAGACGAAGCCATCATCAGCAGATTCGAGCCAAATATGATCGAAATTCCGCTTCCCAGAAATGATGAAGAGAGACTCGATATTGTAAACATTCATCTGAACCGATACTTGGCACATCTTCATTCTGACGTTACAGCAGACAAGATCATCCAAATCCTGAAACGCCATCGTATGGTGTCTCCAAGAGTTGTCGCAGAAATTATCCGAGAGGCTAACCGTTTACGGTCCCAAGAACTTTTCGCAGTGTGGGAATCCTGCGGTGATGCTAGTGAGGGATTCGTGTCCGAAATCTTCAAAGAGGACCTTGAACGACTTCTTGGCGTATTGGAGATTATGAAAAGAGAAAAGAAAAGCTCTATCGATATTAAGGAGCTAGACAGCGAAAACTACAAGGTTCGTCTGTATCACTTTGAGAAAGCAGCTGAACTCTTAGAGCAAGAGATTGATGTAGAGCTAGTGGAGGCTCAAGAGAGTCTAATACCCGAAAAAGCCGAGATTGGCTTGTCATTTGGTCTTGCAACGGATATTTCGGGAAGACGGGGAATTATCCTGATTGTTGAGTGTTTGGTAAATAAGAATGGAACTGGTAAGGTTTCAGTAACTGGAGCTGCTAAAACTGTTGTTATTGGTCCGGCTACGACCGTTGATGATGTAAGCGTCATTGAGAGTGCAACGAATGCTGTTACCTATATACGCCATTATATCAAGGAAAAGCTGGATGTGGACATCTCCAACTACGATTTTGCCTTCCAAATAATCAGTCCGTTGGAAGGATCTGCTGGCATGGGAGTAAGTGGGCCTAGTCTAGGAATTGCATTTAGCACAGCGGCAATCTCTGAACTGGCCAAGATAAAGATGAAACCAAATGTGGTTATGACGGGCAAAGTTGATATTAAGGGTAACGTTGGTCCTGTTGGAGGATTAGGATGGCGAGGAACTGGCAAGTTCTTGGCTGCAATTAGAACCAAGAAAGTCAAGATAAAGAAATTCCTAATTCCTAGATGGAACTATGAGAAATCAAGAGATGAATGGGCAATTCTCAATGAGAAAAAGATTGAAGTTGTCCCTGTCAGTAAACAGGCCGAAGCATGGATCAGTACGTTTGACATGAAGGAAGGCGATATCCTAAGGCAAATTAGACCTGACATTGAATAAGCACCCAAAACTTCCTAGGCTAGTTCATTTTTCCTTTACTGTATTCCCGAATCTATAATCCTATATTTGATGAAGACATCATTTCTCGAAGTTTTCAGTCTCGCAGGTCAATTTCCTCATAAAAATCTTTTTAATAGGATAGCTCTCTAATAGTGGCGATTAGTTTACCTGAGGCTTATATCAGTGTGAATCATTATAATAATAGTGTGGTGATCAGGATTCCTCTCGACAAAAATGAGCCCGCGAATTTAGTTCTTATAACTATCGACTGTCTCAGATATGATGTTACGAAGTCGCTCATAAAAGAGGGAAAACTACCTTACATTCAGAAACTCGCCAAGAATGGCTTATTCTTTCAGAAAGCTATTTCTACTGCACCTTGGACCGTTCCATCTGTAATGTCATTTCTGACGTCCACATACCCTCTTATGTATGATGGGTATGTCAACTTCTCACCAAGAAAGTCATTTGTCAGTTTGCTGAGAAAGGCCGGTTATTCAACAATATCATGTCAGACCAACCCCTGGCTTTCTAGATATTTTGGCTTTGATAGAGGCTTCTCTCGCTTTGTTGATGACAAAAGAAGAACTGAGCAAAATCTGCTCGCAAAACTGGAGAAAATTAACCTTAGAAATCACAACCCCTTTCTATACAGCTCAGGGGCTATCGTAAGGTTCCTGGCGTGTTTTTTCAGCGCCTATTTCAATGTGTGGCCGAAATTCTGCCTACAGTCAGATCAGCTGACCGCTGCAAATCTAAAGCTGGTGAAGGAAAACAAAATGCCGTTTTTCAGTTGGCTTCATTATATGGATTGCCACGAACCTCATATCCCCGACAAACCGAATTCTTTTACCTCATACAAATTCGGTCGAATACAAAGCAAGCTCCTCGAGAATAAACTACTTTCTAGGGATGAGATTTTATGGCTTTTTGGTTGGTATAAAGATTCAATAGTCCGTGTTGACCAATCAATCGGACTCCTTCTGTCAGAGCTCGAAGGAGCGGGCATAACCTTGGACAACACGTACTTCGTTTTAACCAGTGATCACGGACAAGAGTTCTTTGAACACGGAAGGTTCGGTCATTTGCTTCATCTCTATGATGAATTGATACACGTTCCACTCATTATGGCAGGTCCTAAATCATCACCAGGAGTCATTTCAGAGCAAGTAAGTCTCATAGATTTGCCTTCTACGATGCTTGGGCTTTTAGGAATCTCCGAAACACCTGCGAACTACTTAGGCAGAGATTTGAGCTCGTTTCTAATGGAATCTAGACCAAAAATCCCTGAGATTCCTGCGATTGGTGAAGAAGGAGTTAAGAATCGGAAATCCATGCTGGAATATGATAGATCCAGAATCCTAAAATTAGATCTAGGATATCGGCGGATATCTTATAGGTTTGACGGTTGGAAATACATATATAATGAAAATGGCTCTGATGAGCTA
>JBHLPL010000019.1:0-23226 GCA_048939465.1 Promethearchaeota archaeon
TGTATTTACCACAAAAGAAATTCGTGTATTTTTGATGCAGGTTTTGACGTGAGTAGCGCTATGCCTGAATACCCTGGTTCATTGACTGATCTTGGTGAGAAACGTGAAATTCGTTGCGAAAATACCAAAGAGAAGTAGTGATCTGAAAGACAGATATATTCCTGTTGAAGAGGAAGAAAAACTCCTCGAGAATTGAAACAGTTAGGTAAGCGGGATTCGGGATTGCATGTTATATGTATAGAACGATAGTCGGCAAACCCCTCTGGCCGGTTTAAATCCGGCCGCCCCAAAGCCCCACCCAAGAATAAGAGTCCAACTCGAACTCCACAGAAAATAAAGGTTCTAAGGTTTATAAACTTCACGCGCCCAAATGTGACAAGAACTCACGTACAAAAGTAAATAAGAGGACCGTTGTATCTCTCCTATTAAAAGATAAGTTGAGCGCTTAAATATTAAAGGAAGGAGTACAACAGAAAAGTTCCTTTGAAAAAAGCATGAGGTAGCTGCAATGAATGTAAAGCTAATTGCTCACACACCAGATCCAGAGAAAATCGTTTATGCTGCCGCAAAGACTTGTTACTCAAAGAAGACAGGAACTAAGCTATTGGAAAAACCTTTCGATGAGAAGGCAAAGAAGCTCGTAACCAATATCGTCTCTAGGGGACATCATTCAGTAATTGAGCACGCCACTTTTACTTTCTCTATTGAAGGTATTTCTCGAGCTTGCAGTCATCAGTTGGTTCGACATAGGATTGCTTCATTCTCTCAACAAAGCCAAAGATATGTAAACCTAAACAAACTTCTCCATGTTGTCCCTCCCACTATAGAGAAGAACGAAGATGCCAGGAAGCTGTTTGATGATGTGATTGGAGAGATCAGAAGTGCTTACCAGAAACTGATGGAACTGGGAATTCCGAAAGAAGACTCGAGATTTGTCCTTCCAAATGCGACAAATACTAATCTCATAGTAACAATGAATGCACGCTCTCTCTGGCATTTTTTTAAACTTCGGTGCTGTCTTAGAGCTCAATGGGAAATCCGCAAGCTTGCTTGGTTAATGCTGAAAGAGGTAAAGCAGATTGCCCCAACAATTTTCAAGGATGCAGGGCCCTGGTGCATCGGCGGAACCTGTCCCGAAGAAGACGAGGCTTGTAAGAAACTGGTAGAAGAGCGGATCGGAAAACTGATCGATCAGTAAGAAATTCGTTCAATCTCTGATGAGAATAGATCTATGTCTTCCAATCCAGTTCTCACAAGATTTCAATTTTTCCCTGTCGTGTGGAGCCTGATCCATTCGGTCATGATCTTCTTACGGGATTCTAGATTCACAAGGAACACCTGTTTGACACAAACCACAACCGCCTCGTTTCAATCCAAAATTGGATCGAACGTATTTTCTAATTCTCCGAATGTGTTTTAGACATTTTTCTTTGTCGTGGCCATTCTCATCAATTGCCTTAACAGGGCAACGAGAGATACAATCCCCACAGGTTCCCTTCGAGAGAAAGAGACAATACTGATTATGACTGTCATAAGGCCTTTTCGTGGGGGGGATTTCGATGTGAGCAACTACTGATCCGCATCGAATGGCTTTGCCCTTAGGAGTAATCAAACCATCACAAAGACCGAATGTTCCCAGCCCTGAGGCGTAGGCAGCATGCCTCTCTGACCAGGTAGATACCAAGCCATAACGCTCGGAATCCATTGCCCTCCAAAATGGCGAGAGCATAGGAGCCACAGCTTCAAACCCAGATTCGCAGAGGATAGTCACTACATAGTTCCGAAGTAAGCTGTTGAACTTCTCACCATAGAAGCGTGCCCTTACCCACCTCTCTGAAGGGTATTCGACCTGCTTACTACTCTCGATTTTGGTCGCAGTTATATGAGGCAGCACCCAGCAAATTACCGTTAGGCGGGAAGGGGAGATTCTCAGTTTGGGAAAGGTTCTTGATATGATATCTGCAGGCAGCCAGTAGAAATCGCCAATGTCCTCTTTAAGGAATTCGTAAATCGGATCATCGCCTTTTGAGAATCCAACAATCGGCTCTTCCCAAGCTCTTTCATTCTTACTGTTCCTAAGGGAGTTATAAGGCGATTTATTAACGAAACTCTTTATAATGCCGTCAATCCAAGTGGTCAGATTTTCGGCCGTCCGCTTTGATGGTTTCATGCTAACGCCTCAATCCTTTTTGACTCCTCTCGCTGGGATATTAAAGACTATCCTCTCATATCCTCCAACCTTATCTCCTTTCCTTGCCCATAGAATGAGCGTATTGTCTTGAGAGTCATAGTCCATTGGGCTATCTATTTCTGTTATTGCTGTCTTGGGAGGGAAGTACCAATAGACTTCAAAGTCATAGGCTGCTCGTTCTTCTTCAGCCCAGCTCTCGAATATATTGCCGCCTTTGTTGAAACTACCCTCGAAGTAAATTATCCATGTTAAGAAAGGAGTAGTCTCGGAACCTCTGTGTTCAATATCAACATGCTTCACGAGCGGTCTGGTAACAGTACCATTTATCTTTATGGTTTCCTCATCCAAGAAATCCTGCATATTCGACCAGAGTTTGTCGATCTCTTTCTTAAAATCTATCGGTCGATGAGTGAGCTGGGAATAATATCCGCTGGGATCGTAATAGTCGTATGTCAGGATTTGATTAAAAGCTCCGTCCCTGGAGACGATGAAAAAAGAATTAGCATGTACAGGAAAAATCCCTTCCATCTTTTCAGACCTTCTAATCGCTAGTCCCAATTGTCGGAACCACCATGCCCCCGTCCATTACGAATGATACTCTTGCGTCGCTCCCCTTATCTTCGAGCGCTGAATCTATTGCTGTTTGAGTATTCGTGAAAGGTTTTATGAGCGCTCTTTTCAGAACTTCAGGAGAAAGGCCGGTTACACCCCAGAGATCTACCATCATTATAGTCTCTGCGATTTTTGCAGCCTTATGATAGCCCAACCTATAACCTTCTCGGATTTTTGCAAAGACTTCCTCAGGAGTTGAAGACATGCTCAATAGGTCAAAATAGGCCTTTTGGCCAATTCCCTCAGAACATCCGCTTACCAAGATCATTATGCCTTTATCTCTCACAGCGTTTTTCGTGTTCTCAATGGCCTTCTGTGACTGGTAAAGATCGACATCAAGCGGCGGTCGAGCAACGGTAACAACTATATCGGCCTTCTCTTTTATTGTTACACTGTAAACATCTTCGGCAGGCCCTACAAGACGGTGAAAGGAGTCAATAATGTGCCCTGATGCGCATGAGTAGATCCTATTATGGCGATCGGTAACGACATTTATGGCAAAGATATCAATCTCCTTGCAAATCTTTTGGGTGATCGCCTCCAGGTCCTCATGGACTGGATTACCTTCCAGCTTCATAGGGCAGGCTTCCTTTCGAAGTGCGTGGTAATGATTTTGCTCTGTGCTCTTGTGCCCGACAACGCCGGGGACAAGACTTTTTCGCCCACCTGTAAAACCGGCGAAATAATGCGGCTCAACCGATCCAATAGTGATTACGGCATCTGCTTCAGTGATCAGTTTATTAACATGAATGTCATAGCCAAGATTACTTCTACACAAATAGACTAGATTCTGGGAGTCCTTGTCATCATGATGCGAAGTTCTGCTTCTAAATAGCCTATAATGCTTTCCAAGTATTTCTTTGTACTCAGCCTCCGTTGGGGCTCGGTGCGAGCCCGTCGCAATTAGTATTTGTGTCTCTTTCTCACCGATAAGAGGAAGTATCATGTCCAGGATTCTAGACGTTGGGGTTGGTCTGGTTCTATCATTAACCACGATTGCAAGAGTATCACGTTCCTGCAGGAATCTCTCAAATGATTCGCTATTTACTGGGTCTTCTAAGGAGGCTCTTACAGCCTCTGCTTCGTCTCCTGTTCGAACCTTGTTTGGATAGAGGACGCTGTGTACGTTCCTACGCGGTATTGACACTGTCTGGAAACCACTAAAGAAAGGAATTCTGATTCTCAGATTCTCACCCGCCGTAATTGAATTATTTAGGATATATTAATACAGGGTTTAATTAACTCTATCTGCCAGTCTGAGACTGAGAAGCACAAGAGCCTTAAGAATGTGATTCATACTTTGTATACTCTAAAACGTATGAGAAGCTTTTTATACTCCTTTAAAGGGGTTATATCAAGATGTAGGTGGTTACAATGTCAAAAGAAGATAGCAATGGTGGCAAATCTGCCGACGCAGGATCCATGCTTCAGGTTTTCAAATCAATCACCGACAATCCACTAGTTAGACGGATATTAAGGGGGATATCCAAATACTGTAAAAAGGACCAAGCGAATAGGTTAGAAATAGCCTTAGAGCTGTATACAGGGGTAAGAGAAAACGCCTGCGCAATTTGTAAGCTTTCTGAAAAAATCCTCTCACCAATCCTTAAAATATCCAGCAATGCCTTTGGGGTGTCACCAGAGCAACTCAAAGAGAAATTCGCGGATCGATACTGGAGAAGAGGACTTGCCAGCGTTATTAAGGGAATAGCGTATTTCGGCGTAAGACGGCCGTTTGTTCCTGGAGCACCTTTCCAAGTTGTTTGGAATGTGACTCGTGCTTGCAATCTACGGTGCAAGCATTGCTATGAGAATGCGGGTCGAGCAGATAAGGACGAGCTAACGACTGAGGAGGCTCTAAGGGTTATTGATGAATTGGCCGCTGCAGGAGTGCTTATCTTGGCATTCTCTGGGGGAGAACCAACCATAAGGCCTGACATACTAAAGCTAATGAGACGTGCCCACAAACGTGGTATGTATGTCGCAGTTGCAACGAATGCAACAGTATTTGCGAATAGAAAGAAGGTCAAAGAGTTCAAAAGAGCAGGCTTGGAATTCGCTCAGATTAGCCTAGATGGCCTTAATCCTGAAACACACGATGAGTTCAGAGGTGTCCCTGGAACCTTTGAAAAAACTGTTCAGGGTATTAAAAACTGCGTAGCTGAAGGACTGTTTGTGGAAATAGCCACAACAGCCACACAGTATAACTATGAGGAAATTCCAGATCTTATCAAGTATGCGGATAAGCTAGGAGTGGACTGGTTCATGTTATACAATTTCATTCCTGCTGGAAGAGGAGCAGAGATCGTTGAACAAGACTTGAGTCCAGAGCAGAGAGAAAAACTGCTCAAGAACCTTTGGAACTACATGAAGGAAGGAAAAGTTAAGATTCAGTGTCTTTCTACAGCTCCTCAGTTTGCCAGGGTGGTAATGGAAGCGGAACTGGGGAAGGACAAGAAGATTTCAGAAGCTGAAGAGGTAACTGTTCCGACTCACTTCTACAACCCATCTTTTGGAGGTAAACTGAGAAGTCTTGCGGATTTTATCGGCGGATGTGGGGCTGGACGGTTTTACATGGCTATCGAGCCCAACGGAGACCTGTATCCTTGTGTATTCTTCCCACACGAGGAAGAAGTCAAAGTCGGCAATTTGAGAAAAGACAGATTTGAGGATGTCTGGCGGCACAATCAGTTGCTTCTAGAAGCCAGAAACAAAGATTTGCTTGAACCAAACTGCGGTGAGTGCAAATTCCACTATGTTTGCGGAGGCTGCAGAGCAAGAGCCTATAACTATTACAAGAATATACTCGCTCCCGATCCAGGATGCATTAGGAATCAGCGCTACTGGCTTGATCTCAAGGAAGATTTGAAGACAGCATTTGAGGCAAAACCGACAATAACTGGCGACATAGTCCTCCGAAAAGTAAAACAGGAAGCATGAAGAAAAGTCAGGCTGTCTTTACCTTCTGCGTAGACTGTCAGACACCGAAGTAGCCATTTTGGTTAATTCTCTTACATTTTTCGCAACATAACTTCGCGTTGGCTGTGAGTTTCGCAAAGCAATCGAAATATATATATATCAGAAAACCGTCTTATTTAATTTGAATAGGAGGGTTTTATCGATGACCCTAAGCATGTATTGTGTAAGCAGTGATGGAGAATTAGTGGAAGTTGCCTGCTCACAAGATAATCTAGACAGCGTGGCAATCATTATAGATGATGACCGTAGAAGGATTTACCTATGGATAGGCGAAACAGCCGATGTTAGAAAGAAGTTCATAGCCGCAAGGAAAGCCACTGAGCTTAAGAGAGAGAAAGGTCTCATTTACAGGATTAGAAACATCGATCAGGGCTATGAGTCTGAGGAATTCATGCAACTTTTCATGTGAGAATTCCAGCAAGCTATAAGCTTTTATTTATATATGCTCTTTAGGTTTAGTGCATGGCTTATTTTGAGAAGGGCATAACGAGGGAGAACAGTCTTTGGACGAGCTGGAACGGATAAAGAAAAAGAAACTCATGGAACTCATGAAAGAAGCGAAAGACCGTGAGCGAGAGGAAGAGAAACAGAAAGAAGTTGAAAGCAGCAAGGATCAGACACTCAAGGCCGTATGCACGCCAGACGCATACCAATATTTGGAATCACTCCAAAAAGTAAAGCCAAAAACTGCTATTGAGATTGGGAGGATAATAATATTCCTCACGACTAGAAGGAAGCTTGGCGGCAGGGTTACCAAAACAGGCGTCATGATTCTTGAAAGACGCATTGAAGGGGTCGGGCCAAGGATAAGAATAAAGCGTAGAGGGGAAGACCTAATGGATATATCTGAGAAGCTAAGAAAGAAGGGGTAGAACTATTTTTTTGCCAAAAAGCTTCTAATCACAAGATATTTCTATCAAAACGACCAATTATATCCTGATCGATTGTTTAATTTTCAGATTACTGGGACGATGGAAAGAATGAGTTTAGAACGGGACGAAACTGAGATCTTGAAGGATCAACTCAAGGAAAAGGAATCAGCAATATGGAATTTGCAGGCAAGGATTGGAGAAATCGAGACTGCGCTGAGAACACTAAATGCTGAAGTTAAGATGAAAGATGAGCAAATAGGGAAACTTAATGATAAAAACGCAGAATTTCAGAAGCAACTGACAAGGATGGAGGTATTCTGCGACAATCTGCAGGCCTACGCTATAAGAGCTGTCGCCGGATTGGCTGAGGGGAAGAGGGACCTAAAAGAATTGATTAGAGAAAAGGGGAACCTGAAACACAGGATTCTCTTGGTTGTAAATGATTCGAAGCAAGTAACAAAGGAAGAGCTTGTGACAGAGCTAGGTATTGAAGAGACCACCCTAGATCGTACTCTTCAGGTTCTAAAAGGAGAAGGGCTGATAAAGGTAGGAACAGATAAGATCATGAGTTCAGCCGCAAGCACTCTTAAAGGACCACCAGTTGAGAAGTGGGGAAGTTTGGCAACAGAAATGCTCTTTGACAGATTTGCGGAGTTCTGCAGAGAGAATGAGGAATCCGAACTGGTAGCGAGCGCTATAGAGCGAGTAGCAGACATAGTCGAAGAACGTCTGAAGAGCTATTCACCACTTATCTATCAGATGCGAAAAGAGGTAGAGAAGTGGAAAAACAAAACGGGAAGCAAAGAGGATCTGAAAAACTATATCCCCGATTGGAGAAGGAGAACTCTGAAAGCAGAGATCTAGGTTTCTTAAACAACAGCCGGGAGAGAGGCCTGGGCAATTTCTTTCTTCTTGCCTGCTTCCAGTCTTACTTCATTTACTGCTATATCAACTATAGCGGGTATATTTCTTTTGAGGTCTCGACACATCATACTCTGCCATGTTTCATTCTTCAGCGTTTTGAAGTCGCTGGACGGAAAGACAACATCAACATTTACGATACACATCTCCCTTTCTTTCCCTTGGGGTTCAGTATCTTGATTCACGCCCAGAGAAGCAGGGATACCTGTCCAGAGTATCTTGGCTTCATTCCCCAACCTTCTTACTCTGACTACGTCGACTGCCTTTAGCACATCAAGTACATCATATATCCGTCTTTTCTTAGTCAAAGGAATACCAATGCTTTTGGCAATTTCCAGCGGCGATCTGGCTATATCCTGTGATTTCAAGTAAGATACCACTTTCCTCGACAGTTCAGAGAGTTTCATGTTGCTCCCTCCTGAGATGAAAAAACCTAGTAGGCTAAAACCACAATAGAGGTATAATTAAAAGGTGGTAAACCGATATAAATACCTTACGAAGCGAATAAAATCCTAAATCAGAACCGGCATCAAACTTGTCCGTCTTTTGAAGACATAAAATCATCTTTCATTCTTTTTGCTTCGGATTCTATTAATGGTTCCCTTTGTTAAGGCTGTAAAAGCTTCATCAACTTTTTGACCTGTTTTTGCGCTTGTCTCTAGGTATAGCGAACCCAGGGAGTTGGCTAATTTCTCAGCATCCTCCTTACGAACAGCCCTTAGGTCTTCGAGATCCACCTTATTGCCAACAATTACGGTTGAGACTGCTTTCCCAAGAAATTGGTTAAGCTCATCAATCCAATTCCTTAGATTCTGGAAAGTTTGAGCTCTGGTTAAGTCATAAACAATAAATGCTCCGGACGCTCCCCTGTAAAAAACATTTCGAAATGACTTGAATCTTTCCTGACCCGCAATGTCCCAAATGGACAGTACAGCTATCTCACCGTTCACCTCAACATCCTTAGATAGAATATCTACGCCGATTGTCATCTTGTAATCACTTCTAAATTTGCCTTTGACGAAGCGTGTCACCAGAGTCGTTTTCCCCACTGCAGCATCTCCCAAGAGCAGTATTTTGAAGTTATAGGTTGGACCGGTCAAGTTAGAGCCACCAGGAATTTAGAGTTTTCAATATATCTTCATAGGACAATCATTATATTTTTATCTTTCTCAAACATAATTATAGTCATCAGATACGTGGTGTTCGTAGATGGGAAGTTATACGGTATCAGAAGATGCTCTTTTGAACCTAGTGGAGGGAATTAATTCCAAACAGGTCGTCAGACTGCTAAGAAGATGGGGTCACAAGATTAAACCAGGGAATCCGAAAGAGAACAATGCTAAGTTGATTCATAAATACGTTGGCAACTCCATTTCAAATGAACAACTCGAAGATCTATGGCTTTTAAGAGAGCAGCATGTAATCTTTAAGAAGCTGGGATGGAGGCTATTTGAGCTTGATATGAGAATGAAGAAGATGTCTCCCGAAGCTCTAGAAGAAAGGCTGAATGCGATTCTCAAGGAGGAAAGACTTACCAAAACCACACGATGCAGAGTATATGATCTTGGCAGGAGGAGTCTCCAGTATGTTAGCTTCATTTTTAAGGAAAGAGACAACATCTTCGAATCATGGAAAAGTAAATTCAAAATATTCAAGCCTGTTTGGAAAGCTAGATGCATATTAGATTATGATCATAGTGTTATTAGAGTCAATGCAGAGAATGATAACCTCGAAGTGGTTTTGAATATTCTTGGCACGGTCATGGGAGGCAGTCTTAAGAGCATCAGACTCCCTCCGTATATCTTGAAAGAATTAGCGGAAGAAGATCTTGTGACAAGAATTGTCCTGCTTTCCTCAACTGAGGTGACCGGTGCAAAAGGCGTGGGCAGAATAGTGTTGGAAGGTAAGGATGTCATGAGGGGAGTAGAGGAGCTTCGTACAAGACAAGAGATAGATCTCAACAAACTAGGAGTGTTGCTCGAAGTGGGCACAAAATCACTAAAAGCAAATGTTGAAGGGATCGTTTGGACAGAAGACGAAAACAAAATGAATCGTTTTTTGGAGAAATTCATTAAATCAGACTAATCAGGATCGAAGTTCAAGAAAATCTTGCGAATATCTTTTTTTCAATATTTCAAACCTGCGAAATTCTATTGAAATTATCAGATTTTTTAGATATAAAATATAGAAAATTTTATTAATTAGAACGGTGCATATAGACCAAAGAAGTTGTTACTGTCAGCGGAAAAAACTCCTTCACACAAAAAAGGTAGGCGGGTTAATTTGGAGTGGAGAGCTTTCTGGAGAAGATTTTGGAGCAATTGGTATAAGAGTAAAGTGAGGAGCTGGGGTGGTAGCAAGGGATTAATCATCCCATCAGCTATGAGAATTCCAAGAGGACCAGTGCTAATTCAGGAAGAAGGGCACGTAATAAAAGTCATTCACTTGGCCATTCCCCTTACTGAATTCGTCGGGTTTGTAAAAGCAAGACTTGAGAACAGCTTGGATCATGACAACGGCCTAGACTGGTCAGATGAAGAGATGGAAAATCGACTGACGGAAGTGTTGCTGGCGGTTCGGGCTTTGCAGCAACGATCCTCAAAGGAGTCTTCTGAATTCATTAAGGACACAGAAGATGTCCGCAGTCTCTTCTCAAGCATGGCCGGATCTATTGAGGCCCATCTGAAACTGTTCAGCAAAACGGATTCAGTATTTGGTAAGACATTCCACTGGCAAAGACTTATGGACGAGGTGCAGAACGCCCTAAGTGTTCTCAACGGTCTGTTTGGAAAGATCCAGTACGCACAGTAAGCCCTGAGAGAAATTAACTCCTCATCGAGAAATTAACGTAGCTACAGTACATTAATTCTTCGTCGATTATTATATGCAAACACTAAATATTTAAGAGGAGCTGCTATTCTTTTTTATCAACATAAGAGCATAGGAGGGCGGGGAAGTGTTCCCACGCACCGGACATCCTTGGTAAATCAACAAAAGAGGCAACCTGGTGGAAGGCATGTTGTCGATAATCAGTAGTATCAACGAAATAGTCCAAGAATATGACGGATTAGTGCAAATCACAAAATCCGGGACGGACTGGTTAGAGACAAGGATACGAACAGAGGACCCTGAGAAGAGGATACATGTATTAGTAGCAATGGCGAAGGAACTTGAAAAACAGTACTATAGACCGGTACATGTCTATAGTAATCACGATCGTCACATGATTATTATGAAATAAATCAATCTTACCGCCTACCTTTTTTTTGCTTTTCTTTTTTTTATTTTCTTAGGCCTCGTCCTCAAAGGAATCAAATGCATCCTTAAACATCTTGACAGACCAGACCCAGTCTTTACTACGTCCGCTGTATAGTTGTTTTCCCTGGGGATCCTTCAGAGGAATTGCGCTGTGGACGAAATTCTGCCGAGTTCTGTAGCAGAGCCGCAGATCAGTGACTTCCTTCAGATTCTCTATGTATTCTCTTAAAATGTAATCTAGATTGGTTAGACTTCCCTTTGGAAGGCTGCAGAAAGCAGCTAGACTGTTATTTCCTCTCAGATCTCTTAGATGATAAACGTAAACCCTCGGTAGCTCAAGAACACAGGATTCGATCGTTTTGAGGAAATGCATATCACCTGTACATTGGAGAAACACAGTCTCATCCAGGCCAACATTAACGAGATGTATATATGGAGAGAAGACGGCTTCTCGTTTGAGTCGCTCGCGACGCTCATATGTCTGAGATATACTGAGACCAAGCTCATTTGATAGCTGCCTTATAGGATTACTCGCATTAAGTGTGAGTAGGTTCAGTAGCTTCAGATCTGTTAAATCGAAATCGATCAAACTTGCTTTTTCAGAGTGTTCATCTGTAGACCCCATATCCCCGGTTACATAAACAGAATAAAGACCTTCTCTAAGCACTCTTCTAACCCATAATGCCCAGTTTTCCCAGCCGATATTCCACTCCTTTCTCTCGAAATCATAATTGGACTTGATTGCAAATGATTCTCTTTGGTTTGCTACCTCCCAAAGCTCGCCTTCTATTCCATACTTCCTCAGGAGCGAAGACAGTGAATCTACAGCGCCTCCCGGTAGCGAGAAGGAGTAGGTGTTTAGAATTGTTCCAGCTCTCAGTTCTTGGATGATTTTCATATACGGGAGAAGAGGGAGTTTCTGACGTGTAATCAATATGAGGTTGACAAGCCCGAGCTTTCCGTAGTTTATTCGAGCGTTGACAGTCAGATAACATCTTCGATGAAGACGTCTTAAGTGGGCTGCAACAGTGTTCCTTGACAGTTTCAACTGCTTTGCAAGTTTCTTTATCGAAATCAGGGGGTTTTGATCCATTGCGGAAAGCAAATCCACATCGGTTCTGTCGAGAAACATCCTTTGAGTCGATAGAGCAAGTAAATCCATATACTGAACTGTTTCCTGAACACTAAGCGGATATTTGTACATATCAAATTTGGCGACTCGCTCTACCATATTAGGCAAAAAAGATCCATCTGTAATATTGTCATACCATAGCAAATCAAAAACAGAGCAATAAGTCGTTCCATCTTCGAATTGGATTGTGATTTTCGATTGGTCTGTAGGAGAAGAGTTCGTTTTCCTACACCATTCGTTGAGTATTTCGGTCTTTTCTTTTCCACTGAGGATTTTGTACAGAAAGAGGTACGTAAGATCCTGACAGATCTGAGAAGGTAGCATCTCGGGCAGGAAGTGCTGGAAGATGCTACTCAGTCTTGCCTCCTTATCCAGATCGGCAAAGTCGGCAGGATCTATAGTGATAGCTAGCTCCTTTGTCCCAAGTAGGGACTTAATCTCTTCTATCTCTGCCGCAATTTCTTCTGCAGTGGGAACTAATGCTAACGTCATTTTGGGTCATACAGGTGAACATTTTTCCTAGGTATTTTTGTGCATTTTTTCGGTATTAAGTTTTTCGGTTGACGCAGTGCGGGTTTTTCTTCCGAAGAAATTGTAGGAAATTACGCTTTCCATAAGACTATTTCCCCTAAATAAGTCTTTCTAAACGCTTCAATGCAAAAAATGCTTTTTATCGCCCTCAGAAGTTCGTTCAAGCTGTCGCAGTGCTTTTTTCCAACCTAGACAGGGGCGAGGCAAATGGTCTTTGCGCATTTAAATAAAGATTCGGACAATCTTTACTTACAGTTGACCGAAAGTATTGGACAATCACGGAGGGAGAAATGAACTTGCCGAAAAAGCCCGAGACCAAGGAAACGTTCAACGAAGTAATTGGACACCTAAAAGAGATTGTTGCATCCAATAAGATGGGGGCCTCAGCTAGAGAGCTTTCTGAAAAACTGTACGAGTGCTGGGACCTTTTAAGATACGTTAATGACAACAAGACGATTAGCGATCTATTGACAGAGATCTCTGTGGCGCTTGATGCATGTTTGGCCGGTTTTTGGAATTGCAGGGATTTTGTTCACTATGCTAAAAGAAAAGGCGTAGTGAATCTGCTAGAGAGTTTCGCAATGAGATAGGAGAGAGTTTTATGGAAAGCGAACAGCTTCAAGAGTTTTTTTATGTGCTTGATAGCGTACAGCAAGGAAAAGTCAAGGTAACCTGGGACTCAAGTTCTATTAAATTGAGCTTGTCAAGAAAGGAAGCACTGAAAGAGATTCTAAAGCCATTTGTTCACGTGTTAGAAACCATAACTGGCGGTAGAGTCATAGCCCTGTCAAAGGAGGGGGAACGAGAGATTTATATACCAATAAAAGAGTATTGAAATTTGAGCATTAAGATTTTCTCAATCCAAAACATAAGGAATAGATGCCATATGAGTGGGCCTCTTGCTAAAGTCTTAGAGGATATCGCCTTGATATTGAGCAACGATAACCTCTCAGTAAACAAAACGTCGGATGCGTTGAATAAAGCTTGGACGGTCATAGATCAAGCAAGAGGTGCTGTCAGTGATCCAATTATTAGCAGAATATGCGAGGCTCTTACTAAACTTGCAGTTGTTCTTGATGCGTATAACGCAAAAATGATTAACCTTGATGCCTTTGTGGGTTATGTCAAAAGCGAAGAAATCCCAAACAGCTTGAATGAATTGGCGTCCACTGTTCGAAATTCATCTTAGCGAGCAGAAAGAGCTATTCTTTCCTTCTCTCCCTTTCTCTTTATCGCATAACTCTTTGGACTCCCTGTAGCTGCTGAAATGAGTTCGTCTGCAATGCATTCTTCAATCGATTTAGTGTTACCGATGCTCGCCTTAAGACTGCCTTGGACCAAGAATCTGAGAGCCAGGTCTAAACGTCTCTGAGGGGCTACATCGACTGCTTGCTGGTATGCAATCCCCCCATAGCTAATTCTCGTTGTTTCCTCCTTCGGAGCCGCGTTCTCAATCGCAGAAATCAGTACTTGTATCGGGGAGTTGCGGGTCTTTAAACTGATAATCTCGAAAGCCGCTTTAACCATGTTTGTAATCTTCTCCTTCTTCCCACTAGATTCACTTTTCTTTATCCTCTTTCCTCCTCGACCTTTGGCCAAACCGGGGTTCATGAACTTATTGATGAAGCGCTCGACAATTGGCACTCTAGACTTCCCAAATCGGCTATGCTCGTGTCTACCACCGGTGTGAGGCACATACACCGGTTTTATGCTAATATAGCGCTTCAATCCGCGATCCCTTACCTCTATTCCTTCGAAATCCCATCTGTTGAACAGTTTCACTTTTGAGGTATCAGATTTTTCTTCTTTAGACATCGTCTGTTCCCTTGAGTCTCGATTTTTCTTGGCAGCCTAGTAATTTGAGGCCAGATTGGAGTCGTTAAACGAGTTTAAAAAGCTTGTGCTAGACTCATCTCCAAAGCTTTTAAGAAGAAGCTCAGATGTTTACTGAGGTGATCATTATGTATGTAAGAAGAGTAGCTGAAATCAAGGCTGAGAATGTGAAGGAAGCCAGAAAGACCAAAATCCAGTGGTTAATCACAAAGAAAAACGCAGGTGCTAGCAATTTTACGATGAGGCGATTCTCTATAGAAAAAGGTGGCGAGATACCTTCCCACAGTCACAACTGGGAACATGAGATCTATATTCTGAAAGGCAAAGGTATTCTGGGCTGGCCCAGCCAGGAACAAGAAGTCGAGGCAGATATGGTTGTTTATGTTCCACCGAATCTCCCACACTGGTACAAGAATACTGGCGATGAAGAACTGGTCTTTATATGTATAATTCCTTACAAAGGATTGGAATCATTTTGACAGATCCTCGAGACGCTTTATGACCTTGCGGATTCTTGCCACTCGCCCATAAATTGTTCTTATCCACTTCTTCATGGTTCCATATCGCCTTACCCGCCATTCATACTCTGTTGCAAGCTGTTCCGTCTTTCGAACACCGCTCAGAAGCGAAATGAGTTGATTCTTAACGGCGGATAATTGACTTCCCATATTCGATTTATCTACAGTTCCGGAATTGAATCGCTCCAGAAGTTCTTTCACCTGTTCCAACCAAATCCTTGTTTGCCAATCGCTTGCGCGAAGCCAATTATACTGGGCGTAATACTGGTAGAAATTCTTTTTCCCAGGTTCTTCGTACATAAGCTTGAAGAATCTTTCCATACGTCCTCTACTGAGTTCAAGCTCTCTGTTAGCAGTATCGGCCATAGTGATTCTCCCTCATCTCCAATTCTGGTTGCTTCTCTCTTTTTAATTACTCTTTCCGATTCTCTTCGACCATTTAAGTATATGAGATCGCCAATATGGGTTTCTGATTTTCTTTGCTATTTTCCGGGCTTCATCTGCTCTTTTGGCCCTGAGGAGTGCAAGACCAATGTACATATAAGCTCGTGAACGATGCTCCCCATCTTTTATTCTGTCTGTAAACTTCAACGCTTCATTGATCTCTCCTCGACCAGCGAATGATTGAACAAGGTACTTAAATGCAAGTGATCGCCGATGATCGTCTTCTATTCCATTCGCTTCCTCCTGGGCCTTATTGATATTTCCAGTTTGAGCTAGGACCTTAACAATATGCGGAAGAATGGTCAGAAGATTACCTGTATCCTTTGTCTCTTTGATTACTTCCAAAGCTTTCTTGACAACATCCGATCCTCTTTCCTCGCAATCGATTTCGGCAAAAGCTTCGGAGATATTTACGAGTGTTCTTACATATAAGAAAACGTCTTTGATCTCGCCCGCTAGCTCAAGCGTTTTTTCAATAATCCTCCTGGACTCATCAATTTCTCCGGATTCGAGCAACTTGGACAACAACGTCTTAAGCGTAGTTGAGCGCCAGTATGAGTTTCTCATTCTCTTTAGCGTCTTCTTGGCTAGGTCAAGTCTGCCAGCTTTGACAAGAGCTTCAACGGCGTTGGCCAGAATCTTCTCATTCATTTCAGACTTCGAGGCTTTTTCCACTTCGCCTAGTATTTCTTCGGCAGTTTTCAGTGGTTCTTCCTTTTTCATTTTCGGTCATCGATTCTTTGGTATGTGTTTGGCGTGTCATTAGATTAAACTTATGGTCTTCTAAGGGAAAGATTTAAAAACCATACTAGCCTATAGATTATAACGGTGTTATATATTTCGAAGGTGTGAAAATGAAGAAATCGTCAGACGGTGACTCGGGTGAAGAGAGAATAAAGGCAGATCATAAACTGGATGTCAGGGGATTTAACTGTCCGATTCCACTTCTAAAAACCAGAAGAGAAATTGTAAGAATCGGGATTAATCAAGTCCTCGAGGTTCTGTCTACTGACAAGGGTTCAAAGCTAGACATACCTTCTTGGGCAGAAGTCACCGGACACGAGATTGTAGGAATGAAAGATGAAGATGATTTTGTTAGGATCTATGTTAGAAGAAAAGTATGATGTCAGGAGGTGGGAACTGTGGGTGAGAGGAAGAAGGCAGCAATAATAGCACAATCAGGAACCATGGATAAACTATTTTCGATTCTCACAATAGCATCTACGGCGGGTGCTATGGATATTGAGACCCATATATTCTTCACATTCTGGGGACTTCCAGCGCTGAAGAAGGGAGGGCTGGATCAAGCTGGATTTCCGGCAGAGGTAAAACATATGGAGGGTTTCATGAAACAAAAAATGAAGGATGCCAAAATGCCTTCCTTGTACGAGCTGCTAAAGATGGCCAAGGAATCCGGAAAAGTCAAGATCTACGCCTGCAATACGACAATGGAGCTCATGGGCGTTAAGGATGAGGATTTGATTCCTGAAGTAGACACCGTATGTGGTGCAGCCACATTTCTGAAGGAAGCCATTGATGCAGATATAAGCTTGTTCATTTAGTCAGTCTCGTTAAGCCAATATTATATTCCTTGCCTTTTTTGATAGAGACCCAACTATTCCTCAAACTCCCGAGATTCTTCTAGTTGCCTCTTGGATACCATTCCTGACGGTTCAATGACCTTTGATAGGTTAAACTAATTCGTTGAAGAATGTCTTCGATTCTATTTGCCACAACATATGCAAGGATAGAAAGCGCAGCCCCCTGTTGTTAATAAGATGTCAGAGTTTACGACTCAACAATTCTTCTACAAGCCGGGTACCTGAACGTCTTAATTTGGGCAAACACAACTTACGGTGCGGGTCTTGCGCGATACTATCACTATATAGAAATGACTAATTCAATGATATGCCAAATTCCTTGCTAAACGTTTCTGCGATGTCATAGAACGCATCCCTGATTACCTTAATCTGATCCCGATTAAGACCGTATACTGACAGCTTTATGTGCTTACTTAGTCCTCTATGGAGACCAACGATCTTCCTTTTTATCATTTCTTCGGCCAAAAAGAAGCCTTTGCGCTTATGATGTTTGGAGATCTCCCAAAATACGGGGGTCTCAAACGCTAATAGGTGATGAAGGTGAGGGCGTGCTCCAAGGAGCATTATTCCATTCAGTTTCTCTAATTCTTCCACGAGCCACTGGGTTTTTTTGAGCTCTTCATTCCAGTGTTTGACTCTCTCCACAACGCTGGGGAAAGAATACATCGAAGAGATTAGGGGAGTCCCACCCACACTGCACCCGAAGACATTGATCATCTTTGCTCCAAAAGATCTACCGCTCCAATCTGTGACGGTAGAGGATTTTCTGAATATCTTCTTTTCCCAATCATAGTTCGTTACGACAAATCCCAAGGGACCTAGTGAAGCCATGGACTTATGTGCCGAGACTGTCAGAAAATCCGCCTTCAGGTCTCTGATATTTACAGGAAGTATTCCAGCTGTATAGGCACCGTTGATCATATACGGTATGTCGTATTCTCTCGCTATTCTTCCCACTTCTTTGACTGGATTAAGATTACCGTAGTATGGTTCCACATGGGTTACCATAATCAGTCCAGGAAGCTTTCCTGTCTTTTCTCTTATTTCTTCTATTTTTCTGGCGTAGTCTTCTGCTTCTATCCTATATTCAGGATAGCCCTTATTCGGAACCTCAGCGACTTCGAGTCCATTCATTTCGGCAGCCATTATGGTTGTATAGTGGGACAGCGAATCGGCAACCAGTATGTTTGCATAATCTTTTGAAGAGTCCTCTTTTAGATGCTCCGATATTGTCTTTACTACTGAGAATTGGGCTGCTCTGCAACCGAAAGTGTGTTCGGCAAGATCTCCACCAAAGAACTCCGCGACATCCTTGAGGAAGTCTCCAATTGGAGGCTTGGAAATCAGATCGGATCTTCCCTCAAGGCAGTCAAAACACACTGAATAACCGATTTTTGTCCATTCTTCAGCGCGTAGAGCATTCTGAATTTCTGTGGACAGTATTCCCCCGGTCATAATCGGATGAACTATTAAGCTTCCTTTGTATCTATTACGCAGATTCCGATATTTTTCTAGATCCTTCAACGTTTTATCCTCCTCCGTCATATCCGGCTTGTTTCAAATGAAGAATCATACTTTCAGCAGTTTTCTTTAGGGCAAGATCGAGATTCTCACCAGTTTCAAGATCTATCCCCAGTGCATCTGCTGTTGCTGTTATGGTCAAATCGAGCCAATACCCTCTGGTTCTTGCAGCATAGGGCTTATTTTCAAGGATTGGTTTAAGCCTTTCTGCAATTTCGCTGGCCTCAGTCTGTGAGACCATTCTTATGGGCATGTAGACTGTAACAAAACGGTAGTTTCCCTGGAAGTCCTTATTAAGATATACACGAAGGTTGTGCCCTTCTATTCTCCCAAAGAAGTAGTCGATTCCTTTTGACAGACCTGCTCTTTCAAACGAGAATCGTACTGTATCCGGAAGATCGCTCGTTCGACAACCACAGAGTGAACCTCCCAGTTGCACCATATGTTTCATGGTCTCTGCTGCTTGAACATAGTCGGAGGGTGGAGATCCGAACAGCAGTTCAGTGTCTTTGTATCCTGCATAGAGCCGTCCTCCCCGGCACATGAAGGTTACATTTGCTCGCCCATTCACATAAGGGACGGCCAGATATTCTGCACAGCTAATCCGGCCTCGAAATCGGGCATTTATGGGCTGCTGCGTTCTTGAGTGAATTGAGGCGGCCAGATCTGCCATTTGACTGGGGTTGAGAATGGCAATTACGACATCAGGTGTTATTTCTGAGTCTACCAGGGGGAAAAGAACAATAGCTTTAACATCTGACAGCTCGAAAGCTGAATCCTTTTGAACGGTTCCAGCCGTATGATACCCCAGAGCAAGGACAGCAGAAGGACACGCTTCATCTTGCTTTGTGATTAGCAGCGGTTGTGACTCCTCAGCGACTTTTTTGACTGCTTCACAGTTCATTATAGGTTGAGGGGGCCGAGGGAGATTCAGCATAGAGTCGTAGTCTTTTACGACTTTCACACCGACCAGTCTGTATTTAAGCCCAAGAAAAGCCCGTATTATGTCTTCCACTTCTCTCCATTCGATCTTGCGCTTCTTTGACTTCATCTTATTCTACCCATAAGAGTTGTGGTCCCAAAACGTCATCGCCTTCGGAGAAGGGCAGGATCATCAGCCTTTCCCCTCAGGATTATAACACAGTTATAAATAAACTTTTGCTTTCAAGAAAAAAGAATAAGAGAAATAGAAAAGCTTGAAATAATAGGAATGCAACTTATCTCTACCCCAATGGTGTTTACTATGAAAGCTGGTAGGCGATGCCACCTTTGTTTGATACGACAGGCTTCTGAGCTTGCTGAACTTGCCACAAATGATATGAGTCTGCGTTATGAAGCTGTGAAGAGAGCTCTGACCTACCTCTTGAATCAAATCGATGATGGAGATACCCTTCCGGTAATGGGGACAGGTGTTCATCGAATTGTCAAGGAAGTAACAGGAAATGATGATCCTTACAGGAAGATAAAGAAAGAAATGAATCAAGCTGTGCTGGCTTTTGAAAAAGAAGTGACATCAGATATAAAGAGTTCTGAGAGTCCTCTGTTAACAGCGATAAAGTATTCTATTGCGGGGAACAGGATTGATGTCGGCCCCGGAAAGAAGTTTGACGTAAAAGATGCCGTCAGGTCTGTTGCTCATGAAAGCCTCTGCATTGATGATTCTCAGGAATTAATAGAAAGAGTAAAGGACGGAGGGGATATTCTGTATTTAACAGACAATGCCGGCGAAATTGTACTTGATAAGCTGCTAATAAGAGAACTAAAGCGGTTCAATGAAAACATTATTGTAGCAGTTCGAGGGGGGGCCATTGTTAACGACGCACTGTATGAGGATGCTGTGCAAGTCGGACTGACCAGGGTTGTGAAGGTCATCACGACAGGTACTGATGCTATTGGTCCCCTCAAGAGCGAAATATCTACTCCCTTTCAAAAGAAGTTGGACAGCTCAGATTTCCTGATAAGCAAGGGCCAAGGGAACTTCGAAGCACTTGCTGACGACTCAAAATACGACAGGTTTTTCTTGCTGAGAGTCAAGTGTAAGGTTATAGCAGATGCTCTCAATGCTCAGGTCGGATGCAATGTGGTCAAAAGGATTGCGAGGGGGAAATCAATATGATCATTCCAATATTAGCGGTAATCGGAAGAAGAAACACTGGGAAAACATCTGTCTTGGAATATATCGTTTCAGGTCTGAATGGCTTAGGATATAGAATAATGACTGCAAAACACATTTCAGAGAAGAGATTCTCTGTTGATTCGGAAGGCACAGACACGTGGAGACATAGAGAAGCTGGAGGAAATCCCGTTTTTTGTGTTTCAGAAAATGAAATAGCGATGATTGCCAGACGGTCGAGTGAGGGGTTTTCTCTTGGAGAGATTCTCAGGTTTACGGAATCAGATTCAGATCTACTGATCCTTGAAGGATTCTCCAGATGGATACTGAAGGACAATGATGTTGCTAAAATCATATGTGTCAAGAACCGTGATGAATACGAATTCTTTAGCAAGAATGTAGAAGGGAGAATTCTTGGCATATACAGCATTGATCCGATGGGCAGCCAGATTCAAACCATAGAAGAAGCAAAGGATGACATCGTAGAAGGGGCTCACAGTTTTATGAAAGAAGAGAGAGAAGTCTTTGACATTCTTAGAGAGCTTCCGATTCTTGACTGCGGAAAATGTGGATTCGACTCATGTCTGAATTTTGCCAGAGAGATTCGTAAGGGCAAAGTGACAATTAAAGACTGCAATGTATTGAACGCGAAAGAACAGTTGAATGTCAGAATAGAAGTCAATGGAAAAGAGATTCCTCTTCAACCGTTCGTGTCAAAAATCATTTACAATACAGTGACCGGTATGGTCTCATCACTTAAGATGGCTTCTGTGGCGGGCGATGAACATCTCCTAATCAGACTTGAAGGCAGAAAAGGCAGGTAACCACATTCAAGAACCTAAGAATAAGAGTTGACAGGGGATGATCAGAACAATATACTGCCCAGGTGTGGACTCATTTCATGACACGCTTAATGAGGTAGCGAGAATAGATTGAAGCACCAGGATTGTGGCCAGTAACCCTGTCTTTTACGAGGAATGTCGTTACAGGAGCTTCGGAAAACCTGGAAAACAATATATCGTGTCCAATGCACAAGCCAAAGATTATGTTTAGATCAGTGTTTTCCTCATTCATAATCTCAGCCTGAGCTACTGGATTGCAGGCCGCTTCAAAATCTGATTGTGATAGATGATCTTCAAGAGGTATATCCAATTTGCTTTTTGGCACTCCACCAACTTTGCACAAAACAGATACTACCCCAAAACCATTCTTCATAAGTATTCTTGAGAAAGTTTTGGCCTCTTCCTTCAAACCTATACAGAAAGCAATTCCCAGTTTTTTCATACCCATTTGTCTGGCAAATTCAATGAGTTCTTGGAGGCGAGTCCATTGCATATATCCTGCAGCTTCTATATGAGCGGCGGCTCGAGCAATTCTTCCGACTGCAGGGTTTTTCAGAAATCGGTTCTCTGCCAATCCCAGACTCTTTTTGTGTGTAATCATGGGACAGTTCTTTGGAATTCGATCTTTCTCATCTTTGTAGCAGGCAAGAGCTTCACAAGAGGAACAATTCATTCTAGACTTCTCCATGGGGGCCTTCTCCATGACTCAATACCAGAGTGAGGTTTGATTCATTCTTTTTAACCAGTAAGAATCTCTAACAGCCAATCCTGTCAAACACATCGTGCTCTAAGACTTCGAGTGTTCTAGGATCTACCCTTATCCGAAGGCCTGCGTGTCTGCCTTCTCCTTGGTCTTAAAAGGAAGAATGGCATGACATAGATACTCAGTGCATCTTCCGCAGTCTTTGTATATTTCTATCAACTCGGTGGCACCATTTTGGGTCATCCATAGGTTCTTTAGCTCGTCGAGCTTCAAATCAGTTCCCTCAGCCAATTCGACCTTCGTTCATCCGACGGGCGGCGGCTAAAGCATGTTCAGAGTAATTAGGGTACAATAATAAAAGATTATCCCACAGCTTTATATGAATGTTCTTACAGAAGTCTGAACCACAAAATCTGGAGTGAGGAAGAGAAAAATTGAGTGAGATAACCAATCCGCTGCTTAAGGAGCTTAGCCCTGTTGAAAGGAAAATATTCGAATTCTGGAAGGAATTATGGCCTGTAAGCGCATATCAAGCTGGTCTCTCAAGGTACGCTGGAAAAATGCTTGTACCGACCGAGGAGAACATTGAAAGACTAAAGAAGAAGCTGACAGAGCTTAAGAAAGAAGCAGAAGATGAGATACAGATGAAATTCTTGGAGTCACTGGAGCAGTCTGTCAATTTCCGCTATCATGAACCGTATATGATTCCATCCACTGTCACAAACGTGTTCTTCTATCACATGGTGAAGGAGGGAATCCAGCGAGACCACATGATGGCTCTTGTGGATCTTGCAAGAGAATCATTGACCGCTTCAGAAGCGAGATTCACAACCAAGGAATGGCCAGTTGAAATAAGAATCCTAACAAATATGAAGTGCAATGGTCTCAAGGGAATTCTCGAAGTAATGTCTGAGGAAACTAATGATCCTGAATTGAAGGAGGCATTCAGTAGTCTCAAGGAGGACACCGAGTCATATCTGAGCCACTTTAAGGTCGAGGGTATTAAGGAAGGAGATTTTACAGAGATATTCCCTATTCTCAAAGAAAGAGGCGGGGATATTAAGCACAAAGAGATATACCCCGGCATTCTGGCAAAAGCTAACCGAAACATTTTGTACGTAGATGAAGTGAATCTATTAGATGATCATGTAGTAG
>JBHLPL010000101.1:0-7157 GCA_048939465.1 Promethearchaeota archaeon
TTTTGTTTTCAGAAAGATTTAAAAGAAACAAGCATAAATACTAAGTGCAAATGGTTTAGTATATTAAATCGGAGGATTAAAAAATGGCTACTAAGTTGACGAATGCACGCGTTGAAAGAATAATGAGGGAGACAGGGAAGAAGGAAAAAATTCCTCGTGTGTCTGCGGATGCAGTTGTCGCAATGAATGATGCTGCAACCAAGTACATCCGAAGTGTTTGCGTAGCTGCAGCAGCTCTGGCAAAGAAAGACCGACGCAAAACCGTCTTGCAGCGAGATATTGAGCAATCCTCAAAATAGGCACAAAACTCCCTTACGCATCCTTTTTTTGAGACTACACTATCTTTTTTCTGATTCTGGTGAGGTTAGTATCCTGGCATCAATTGGAAAGATATTTTTTGCGATTTATGCAAGAGGTCTGTGCCCAAGGTCATTTTGGAATACGGTCCTTATGATACTCCCAATCGCGACAGGAGAAAAATGCGGAATCCTTAAATGTTATTTTGTGCAATAGTTTATTAGGAGTCCAAAGAATGTCGCGGGAGACTGCTAAATGCTGCTAAACAATGCGTTATTCAAGGTAATTGTCACCGGAGAGGGCGGTGTTGGAAAAACCTGCCTTGTTCAGCGGTACACTGTTGGAACCTTCTATCACACCAGAACGACCATTGGGGTAGGATTTGCGACAGCTAAAATCGATCTCGATGGAAGAGACATAAGGCTCCAAGTGTGGGACTTTGGTGGTGAAGAGCGTTTTAGAAGACTCCTTCCATCTTTCTGCAGAGGGGCGAGTGGTGCGTTAGTTTTATTCGACTTGACCAGATTTCCCACTTTTCTTCATCTCGATGAATGGATAAATCTCATACGAGATAATACGGACAACGTACCTCTGGTCTTGGTGGGATCAAAAGCTGATCTTGAGAATATGAGAGCTATCGCCAGAGAGCATGTTGCCAAACTGATGAGAAAATACAATATTGAACACTATTACGAGGTTTCTTCGAAGGATGGAATAAACATAGAGGTAGTTTTTATTCAAATGGCTAAACTAATAGTTAGCTCATTTGAAGCCGTCAATTCGAATCATCAACACGGCATAATAAGCATATAATAAGGAGGCACAGATTGTTGAGTATAACTGACCAAGACTTCCTAAAGACAAAGCAGCCGGTCACGTGTGATATTTGCGGAGAAAAGTTTAGCATAAAAATCGAAAAGGACTATCTTAACGATGTTAAGCGCTTTCCTTTCTCCTACACGTTTGTACATGGTGCACCACCTCACGCAGTTGTAGTGTATCTTGACAAGGATTTAAACGTCCGTGGAACTGAGACGTCTGATCTAACAAGCATAAAGAGCGGTGAATTAGATTCTCCTGCAGTAAATGTTACCCCAGAGACTCGTCCTATTCTTTCAAGACGTGATATTGGAAAGCTAGAAATGGACGGAGAAACAGTCTTTATACTCCGAGAGGTTGACGGCAAACTCACAGTTGAGGAAATCGCTAAGAAGGTCAAAATGGACGTAGACAAAGCTTGTCAGAAGGTTCAGTATTTGGTTGACTCGGGTGTTCTGATGCCGCTACTACCCACTGATCTCTGCAATGTGGACTACCATCGAATTTACGAACTCGTACCCCCTTATGACACAAACAATGTAACAATGACTGCTGGTGCCCAAAGAAGTTCTGAAACATGCACAATTCTCAGCAATCTTGATAAGAACTACACTGTTCTGGAAATTGCTCAAGGTCTCAAAAAGGTTGGCTTTCATAAGTCTCCTCAAGATGTCCTAGAGACATTAGAATATTTCAGAGCCAGGGATGTGGTTCGAGTAAAAGGCTTGACGAAAACAGATATACCGGAGGACTGGAAGGATCCAGTGTTCAATCAAGTACCAAGATTCGCAGACGGGATAGATGAAGAAAGCATACTTAAGAAGGTGGGAATTCGAGACAAGACACACTATTTCATTATCAGGAACATCGGGAAAAGGAGTATATTGGAGATTACTTTGGGCTTGATAGGGCTCGGCATAGAAACAAATCCTAGGAAAGTGCTGGAAACAGTAAGGAAGTATCAGAAACAGGGCTTAGTGTATGCCACTTTTTAGGCGTACACGGCCTCTCAACTTTTTCCATTTTTCTCAATAATACTTAATAATGCACGATACCATAATCTGATTTGCAAAGTTTAGCTGTGACACGTCAGGGAGGAAGAAATTGTGAGCAGACCAGAGAATGTGAGATGTACGTGTAAATTGTGCGAAACCATCATTAATGTTCCAGTTCCAGAAGACTTTGATGCCAGTGAAGGGGGGGTTGCTCCGATTATGTACGTTCATGGGAATCCCCCACACACGATAATTGTGTACGTGGATGTGAATCTAGCGGTTAGAAGTAGCTTCGTTGTTAAGACCACCGATCCCAAAAAAGCGTTGACTGAGCTCAGAAAGAAATCACTCAAAAGAATGGTAAAACGTGTTAAATCACTTTAGATATGTGAGCTTGTCCGGCAGGATATTGAGAAAAGAGGAAAGGAGAAAAATAACTCCTATTTCTCGCCACATCGCCTCAGTAGTAGGTCCCAGTTTTGGTCAACATGCGTTTGAATCTGATTGATAATATCATTGCGTCTCTCTGGTCTGAACAGATGTCTAAAGCGACCTTGAAGATTTAAGAACTCTTCTACCGGCTTCTTTCTCTCTGGTTTTCTAACTATTATCTTGCTTGGCGTAGATAGTCTGTAAACGGATTTTCCATTCTCAAAAACTGCCTCCCAAAGCGGAAAGAAACAGGTTTCAACTGCTACTCTTGCAATCTTCACTGATATGGCCGAATCGTGACGCCATCCTCTCTGGCACGAAGTGAAGAAGTGTAAGAACGCCGGACCTTCTGCATCATATGCCGTCTGGGCTTTCTGCATCAAATCTCTCCAATAAGCAGGGGATGCTGTCGCAACGTAAGGTATCTCGTGTTCAACTGCAATTCTTGCAATGGGCTTTTTCCATTCAACTTTCCCTGGAAGGACCTTGCCGGCGGGGCTCGTCGTCGTCCAAGCGTAGCGAGACGTACCGCCACTTCTCTGGATGCCGGTATTCATGTATGCTTCGTTATCGAGCAACACATACACAAAATCGTGTCCTCTTTCTAGGGCTCCAGACAGGGCTTGAATGCCGATGTCAATCGTGCCTCCATCTCCAGCCAGCGCGACAACATTGATATGTTTTTTCAGTTTCCCACGCCTTCTAAAGCTTTTAAGAGCAGCTTCCACGCCACTTGCTGTCGAAGCTGCATTCTCAAACGCACAATGAATCCACGGTATTTTCCAAGAAGTATAAGGATAGATGCTGGTTGAGACCTCAAGACAGCCTGTTGCGCTGACTGCTATAATGGGATCCTTGCTGGCTTTTATAAGGAGTCTTGTTGATGTTCCCTCCCCACATCCCGGGCATAGTCTATGACCTCCAGAAAGCAATTCCTCAGCGGATTCTGCTATTTCCTTTGGCTTCAGTGACATTCTACTCTCTCACCCCCAGATATTGAACTGTCTCTTTGACCTCCCCGGTCTTAGCAGTTCTCAGTCCTTCTTTGAAGGATTTTCTAATGAGTTCTTGAGGCACATCACGGCCACCTAGGCCATATATGTAATTCTTTATGATTGGCTTTTCTTCCTCTTCATAGAACATCGATCTCAGTTCGTTGAATACTGGACCTCCATATCCTCCTGGTACTGAGCTTCTATCTAGAACCACTACCACCTTGACGTTCTTCAATGCCTCCAGCAATCTCTCACGCGGGAAAGGTCTGAATACCCTGAGCTTCAGCGATCCAACTTTTGCCCCCTCGGCCTTCATGGTTTTTGCCACATATCTAGTTGTACCAGATGTTGAGCCTAAACTCAAGACCGCCACTTCTGCATCTTCCAATCCGTATTGATCAATGACACCGTAGGTTCTTCCAGACAGTTCCCCGTATTCTTTATCAATCTCATCAATAACCTTTTCGACATCATTCATTGCCAGGATTTGCTGTAGTTTGATTTCAAAGTAGTAGTCTGTCAGCGCCAGATCTCCGAAGCTTAATGGATTCTCAGGGTTTAAGGCGTAGGGGACTTTTTTTCCTCCCACATCCACCTCTGAAATCTCTTTATCTCCTATGAAATCCTTGACTATTTCATCTGGAAGTGTAGCCACATTCTCCAACGTATGGCTTAAAACAAAGCCATCCAACGTATCCATAACTGGCAACTGAACCTTGGGGTGTTCGGCTATTCGCCATGCTTGGATTGTAGTATCATATGCTTCTTGGCTATTTTCGCAGTAGATCTGTACCCACCCACTGTCCCTAGCTCCCATCGTATCTGAATGATCACAGTGAATGTTTATTGGTGCCGATAGTGAACGATTCACAACAGTCATGACTATTGGCAGACGCAGCCCTGCTGCTATATAGAGGATTTCCCACATCAATGCCAACCCCTGGCTGGCAGTCGCAGTATACGCTCTTCCTCCAACGGCAGCTGCGCCCACGCATGCAGACAAAGCCGAGTGTTCCGATTCTACAGGAACGAACTCGGTATTCACTTCTCCATCTGCGACATATTCAGAAAATCTTTCAACGATTATTGTTTGGGGTGTTATCGGATAAGCAGCCACAACATCTGGATCGCATTGCTTTGCCGCGAATGCTGCAGCCTCATCCCCATTTAAAGCTAAGATCTTTTGTTTCACGACCATCCGTATCACTCCTTAATCATGGTTATCGCATCAACGGGACATTCTTCAGCACAGACACCGCACCCCTTGCAGAAATTATAATCAAAAGTGATCTTTTTCCCGTCCCATTTCACCGCCATGTCCGGACAATAAAGCCAACATAGCATGCACGTTGTACATTTCTCATGATCTATCACCGGTTTGAATGTACGCCAATCACCTGTGTGATACTCCTCGCTGGACTTCCACGCAACTCCACCCATTGGTATTTCCTTCGATCCCTTCTTCTCAATCACTCTCTTCTGCCTCCTCATACGCTCTTGTGATTAGGTTGACATTCATTTCTCCAACCTTTCCCCTAAATCGCTCTTTGGTTGCGTTCAATACGCTGTCCAGTTTCGCATATCCTGTTGCTCTGATTAGAGCTCCAATCATCGCTGTACTGGTAATCTCCCGTCCTAGAATTTCGACAGAGAGATCAGTAGCCGGTATCGCCCAGATTTTCTGTGATTTGAGCAGTTTAATCCTCTTCTTCAGGTCTGTTGGAGAGTCTCTTGAATTCACTATTATACTGCCTTCTTTGACCAGCCCATCAGCGACGTCAACCGCGTCGAGCAGTGTAGGGTCCAAAACCACAACGCTGTCTGGTTCGTAAATACCACAATGAAGATCTATTGGATTATTCGAAATACGGACATATGCCTCCACAGGAGCACCACTTCGCTCAGGCCCGAATGCCGGAAAGGACTGTGTGTATCTGCCTTCGTTGATCACTGCCTTTGCCAGTATCTGTGTCGCGGTCCAAGCACCTTGACCACCTCTACCGTGAAATCTTATCTCTATGATCTTGTCCGCAGACACTAAATCGCCTCCATACTATTAGATTAACCATACACCGTGAAATTGGAAGATAGATATAACACTTGTGCTGAGAGAGGAGCAAAAAAACACCAAATCACGGCTCCGTGAGGGACTTCATATCTCATTCGTCGGAAGAGACGGTCTTCATTAACTCCAATTTCATGCTGAGAGCCCTAGCTGAATGAGTTAAACTTCCCATTGAAAGCACATCAACGCCAGTTGCTGCATATTCATCCACGTTTTCAAATGTAATTCCTCCCGATGCCTCAACGATAACTCTATCTCTTAATCCTTGGTCCTCGAGTTCATGTACGGCTTGTTTAATCTGGTCCGGAGTCATATTATCCAGCATAACTATGTCTGCGCCTGCTTTGGCGGCCTTTAGGCAGTCTCCGATATTCTGAACCTCGATTTCCACCTTTTTGGAGAAGCTGACCTTGTTTCTAGCAATTCTCACTGCAGTCTCAACGTCTCCGACAAGAACAAGATGATTGTCTTTGATCAAGACGCAATCATCTAGTCTGAATCTATGTGTATCTCCTCCCCCAATCTCAGCGGCCCGTTTGTCGAAATATCTGAGAAGAGGGGCTGTCTTCCTAGTAACTGCAATCCGAATATCGGGGTTCGCTTTTCTTGCCTTTTCTATGCTTCTGCCAACAGCGGTGGCTATCCCACTCATTCGCATTAAGAAATTGAGGGCTGTTCTTTCACATGTAAGTATGGCCTTTGCTGACCCTTCGATAATCATAACAGTAGTTCCAGCTCGTTCAACCTTGTTTCCGTCTTTCAATTTGGTTGCGACTTTTAGCCCCATTTCTTCAAAAATGATCTTCGCCTCTCTGATTCCAGCTAAAACACCAACTTCTTCAGCAACTATCTTAGCCTTACTCCTCTCATCTCCAACTAGAATCTCCGTGGTAATGTCACCGAACCCTGCATCTTCATTTAGCGCACTAATTACTCTTTCTTTAAGATCAAGAGCTTTCAAAAGCTACAACTCCATCATACGTTCCATGGCTTTTCTTGCCTTGACTGCGATTCTCTCGGGAACCTTCACTATCGGGGATTTATTCTTTAGCGAAAGGAAGACCTTCTCTAGCGTGATACTCTTCATTTGTTTACATTTTGCCTCCTCGTTCGCACAAACAAAGGTCTTATGAGGGATCTCCCGTCTCATTCTCTCGATCAATCCAGTCTCAGTAGCAACTATGAATTCTTTACAATGTGATTCTTGAGCATGTCTATACATTTGCCCGGTACTGCCAACGAAATCTGCTGCCTTTTGGATCTCCGGATCACATTCGGGGTGAACCATAAGCTCTGCCTTTGGATACTGCTCTTTCTTGATAATTGTCTCCGCGCCAAACATTGTATGAACGTAACAGTGCCCATGTGGGGGAATAGGAATTATCTCCTTATCCGGGATTTTGCTCTGGACATACCATGCTAGGTTCTTATCCGGTCCGAAGAGGATCTTGTCCGCATTGAGCTTTCCCACAACCTGTGCTGCGTTGGCTGATGTGCACATGACATCTGCTTCAGCTTTCGCCTCCGCTAGTGTGTTCACATAAAGAACAACTA
>JBHLPL010000020.1:0-6523 GCA_048939465.1 Promethearchaeota archaeon
AGTGTCAAGAGGACTCTTCTGGAATCTATCCCAAGTTCTTTTAGAAGGTTTGTTCCCCAATTGACCTTTAGCAGAATCGTTTCAGGAGACTCATCAGCGGCGATGAGAAAGAGCACCAGGTCTGCTGACTTCATATCAAGTAGATTTAATTCGAAAGATTTTATCAGTTCGGGATACAAATCAAAAACGAAGCCAATTGTGTCAACAAAAAAGAACGGACTGCCGTCTAAGCTCCTTTGGTATTTGCTTGAAAGCGTAGTGAACGGTTGATCACTTATAGGCTTATTCTCTCCGGTCAATGTATTGAAAAGCGTGGTCTTACCAGCATTATAGTATCCAGCAATGCATATTATGGGAATATTGAGTTTCTTTCTTTTTTTGATTCTGAGGTTTTTCTCTGAAATGAGCTTGTCCATTTCTTTCTTGATTCTGCTGATCCTTCTCCTCAAACCCTTTATCTTACTGTGGAATGCATACTCGCCCATAGACCTAAAAAACGGATGCTCTCTTGAGAACTTCAGAGACGCTTCTAACTTGAAGTATGGGAGAAGCTTCTTCAAGGTCGCAAACTCGATTTGAAGCTTGGATAGTCTATCAGACGCTGCCATCTCGAAAATTCTGAGAGTCAAATCGTATCTATCGATGACTTCACATCCTAGCTTTCTGGCAAGGTTGAACCGTTGTTTGCTTGACAGGACATTGTAAAAAACTACAAAGTCCAGTCTTTCCTTGTCAACTATGTCTTTTAACTCTCCTACTTTGCCCGATCCCATAAGGAATCTTGAGGTAGCCCTGGTCCTGGTCTGGACAAATTGGCCGGCCACCTCAAAACCGGCTGCAGTGGCCAGTTTTTCTAGCTCTTCTAGCTTGATCTCGAATTTCATGTGATCGTGTGGGTCTGTTTTCAATAAACATAAAAGCGCTTTGTTATTCACGATAACCACTTTGAAATCATTTTTGAAGAGTCAGGGCTTCACTGTCTCCGCTCAATCAGTCGTATTGAAAACACTCCTATATTTGTTTCCCTTTGGAAAGAGTAATAAGGACTACGAACCAAATACAATTTGGTCAAGCTTAGCTGGGTGATACTTATGCCTTATGTAATAGACGTTATGAGGAAACCTATCTTCTGCGAATCTGAGATACTTGTCACTGAAGCTGCAAAAACTATGAAAAAGAACAGAAATGTGAAGAACAGAATTGGCAGTCTGATTGTGATTGATGGCAATGAACAGGTGATTGGTGTGATTACGGAAAGAGACCTTGTTCACAGGGTACTTGGAGAAAACAAAGATCCTAAAACAACAAAGATAGGAGAAGTGATGAGTAAGAACATAATTACTGTAGGGCCATATGTTTCACTGATTGAAGCTTTGAAGATTATGCGGAAGAATGATGTTCGACGATTACCTGTTACCAGAAACAAGAAACTTGTTGGCATACTCACTGAACGAGAAATAGCAACAGCTGTCATTCGTGCAAGCGATGAACAACTTAAACTCAGCAGATTAAAAGATCTGGGAGAATATCTAATCCCGTAATCTTTCTGCTTCTCTTCGGGCTTTCTGGTTGGAGAATAGGCCAACCCTAAGCTTTGTATTTCTGAAATAAGAACTGCAATAGAGAGTTCTTGGTGAGGAGGTTGAAATGGTCTCAGTGAAATGGTTGGGTCACGCTTGTTTTGAAATAAGAAACAAAGTAACCGTTATAACCGACCCTCATAATGGAAGAGGTATAGGGATTGAACCGCCGAAATCCAAAGGTGATATAGTACTAATAAGCCACGAGCACCACGATCATATAGATGGGACTCCGTTGGTTACGAAAGATGATTCAGTGGTCATAATAGGCTTTGTTGGAGAAAAAACAGCCAAGGGTATACAAATCAAAGGAGTAAGATCCTATCATGACCCAACATCGGGCAGTCAGCGGGGAGAGAATAGCATTTATGTATTTAGACTTGGAGGCATTTCATTCTGTTTTCTGGGTGATCTGGGGGAGATACTGAATAGAAGACAATTAGATGAGATAGGAGATGTTGATATCCTCCTGATTCCTGTTGGCGGAACCTATACATTAGACGCAGATGAAGCGTCCCAAGTCGCCGAAAAGATCAACCCTCGAATCACAATTCCAATGCATTACATGATTCCTGGCCTTTTGCTGCCAATAGCCGGCGTTGATGATTTTCTCAAAGGGAAGAAGAGAACAAGACGGGTTGATTCAAATACTTTCACTGTAACAAAAGAGACTTTGCCGGAAGAGAATGAAATAATGATTCTCTCTCCCTAATCCTTTGGATTTCCATAGGAATTCATTAGACGGATTCTGGCCCAAGGTTGGAGGAAGGGGATGAAATTCCGAATGAAAGTTGAGAGGGCGGAATGAGGAGAGCATTAGGAGTGAACGGGGATCCTTCCAGTCAACATCATTCTGATTAGCTTTCTGAGCACCTGGTAAAATTTCTTATCGTCATAGCCATTCCTTATGGCTCTTCGTATCAAATACTTTGATATCGTGTTAATTCTCTGGATTTTCTGTTCCATATTTCATCCCCAACTTGATTACTATGCTATTGGGGCTTTTAAGCGGAGGGAGACCCCGATATAAATGAAAAAACAAGCAGCTGAGTAGAGAATTAATCTGATAAGATGAAAGGAGTCTCAATGGATTTTATTAGATAGTCAATATCTTCTGCAACACCCTCACTATCACTTACTTCGGCTATTCTCTGAACGGCCTTCAGGCTATGGATCAGACTGTCAAACCAATTGAATATATCTCCTGGATATGCATAGATTTCATATTCTTTGAGAAGTTGGTAGGAAATTCCCTTTGGAGTCAGACCGTTCATCCTAAGGTCAATCAGCTTCTTAGAAAGGGTTATTTGACCACAATCACAATAAGGGTTATCTTTGCATCTGCAATCAAAAATCTCAAGGACCCATTTGGAGAAGATCCTCAGTGTTCTTCTACTAATCTTGCTAGATCTCCTTCGTTTGTGCCAGATCTCCATGGTGTTCAGAACCCAGTCTGCAAATAACCTGCTTGGAAAGTGAGTATTGAATGCCCTACTCAGCTCAGCTACAAGATTATCCGAAAGATAGGCAGATTTGAAGGGTTCGAGTTTTATCGCCAATTCCAAGGGATCGGTTTTCCCTAGATTCTTGTGCACAAATGTTATGTCACTTGGCTTTAGGAATGAAATGGATCCCATTTTCCCCAAATCTGTCGGGAGGATCTTTCCGTTTTCCTTTTTGATGAATCCTCGCTTTTCAAGGAACTTCAAGATATCTGCCAAATCTATTGAGGGACCGAGCATGAGATTGTAAACCTTGTCCAGCGCGCTTATAGATAGAGATTCCTGAGTGCATATTGATGCCAAAACCTGCTCAGCCACAGATTCGAATTCAGGTTCCGAGACTACATCTTCCACTTCACCGTCAAGCAACTCAACAGCAATCTTATCTTCGGTGACATTCTGCTTGCCAAAGTATTTTCTTCCTGGCTCCACAAGCAGAACAACCTTACCCCTATCATGCTTCCCCAATCTACCTGCCCTACCGAGCATTTGATTAAACATTGCATTGGTAAGGTAGTCTTTCCCCATCATCAAAGACTCAAATACAACTTGACTGACAGGTGCGTTGAATCCCGCACCCAGGGCGTAAGTAGTTACAAGGGATTGATATTCGCCCTCTGCAAACAGCTCCTCAGTACTCTTTCTCCTGGCATAAGTCATACCAGCATGATAAGATGTCACTCTCAGGTTTCTCTTGCTCAGCCAATCAGATATCTCCTGAGTTTTCCTTCTTGAATTGGTGAAAACAAGCGTTTGACCCGGATACCCACTGCTACTGATGTGCTGATTTTCTATGTGAATTAGCTGATCAATTGCCTTCAGCTTCTCTGATTCTGAAACAGTCACAATTAGGTGTCGTTCCAGGGGAACTGGTCTGCCTTTGTGTTCAACGAGTTTTAGATTCAGCTTTTCGGCCAGCTGTTTGGGATTCCCAACAGTCGCGGATAACCCGATAAACTGGCAATTCGGGTATTGGCTTTTCAGCCTGCTTATCAAACCATCCACTTCAATACCCCGGTCTTCATCTGCAAGCATTTGGATCTCATCGATTACAACTGTTCCGATATCGCCGATATCTTTAGAGTTACCTGATCTCAGCAGAAAATCGAACCCCTCATATGTGCCTACGATGATGTCTGCTTGACTTATATCGCTGTCGACAACAACAAGTTCTTCTTCCCCAGTATCGATCTTTGACATTCCTACGCGAATCGCTGCTCGAAGTCCCAAGTCTTCATACTTCCGTCTGAACTCTTCATATAATTGATTCGCAAGCGCAACAAGAGGGACGAGAAAGCAGAATGTTTTTCTTTTGAGTGCCCTAAAAACGCCAGCAAGTTCTCCGATCAAGGTTTTCCCGCTTGACGTTGCCGAGACTATGAGGATGCTCTCACCCTCGAGCAACCCATTCCTGATCGCTTTAACTTGAGCAGGGAGAAGCCAATCTATCCCTTCTCTCTGCCAGATCTCCTTGAGTTCTTGAGGAAGATCCAGATGAGCAATTCTCATCTCTTCGGGCGGCTCAAACGGAGGGATCACATCATAAAGCGTAGCACTCGGCTGATTCACATTCACACCTGAAGCAAGAAAACCAAGAACTCTTTCTACACTTCTATCACGCTTCAGCATACGATCTACATGACCAGATAGTCTCCTATTAACATCTATTCCACGATACTGGAGCTCTCTTATGAGTCCATTTCTGGCGCAGCGAAGGCAGACTTTTTCCCCTTGAAATTCATAATTCTTCTTGCCCAGATCTGTTATTCTGTAACCATCAAAAAGGCAATATCTGCATAGATTAACCTCTCTAATTTTGGACATATCAATCCGGAAATCCCTAAACATCGAGCGAAGCTCCTTAACAAACGGAGGAGCGACATTCTTAGGGATCAATACCTGTTTCGAATTACGTATTAGGTTCATAAACTCTTTGGGATCAAGGAAAGTCTGGTTCCCTTTATATTCGAGCCAGTATCTTTCGGGTCTGAGTCTTCCTTTTTTATAGTGGAATTTAGCTCTACCAGAGTAAACAGGAATATTGCCAACTAGCCCTTTTCGTGGTTGAATCAATTCAATATCTATTTCATCGCTTTTGTTCTTGTAATTCAATATTACAACAGAATATTTTCCAGAAAAAGCTTTCATCTTAGACGCGCCCTAGTTGAATACGAATTAGAAATAGCTAGAAAGCCAAACTTACGATGGTTCTATAGCTTATAAACATTACGATGTTGTTATCCCGATAACTGCAATCGTATCGATGGAGAACTGCGAGGTTTTGCTGGGAAATGGCGATTATCGCAACAATATTTTTATATATTAGGGATTTCGCATTATATATTGAGAAAGCCGTAAATTGCTGGTTTATGGAAAGAAAAACGTCTGATAGATAGAGAAGGTTGGAGTTAATCATTGCTGATCACGACAAGGTTTTTCAGACAATTGGAAAGTGAACTACTTGATGATTCAAATAACTGAGGTTTTAATCACTTTATTAAGCGCAACCGTCTGGATACCTTGGGTTGTACTGACAATTACTGTCTATCGGTATTACCGTCGCCATCGAAGTAATCCCATCCTTACCATAATATACTGCAGTATGTCTTTAACCATCGCTCTATACTTCTTTTCATTGAACGTAATCTTGGGTGCCTTTGCGTTAAGTTCAGTTATTTACATCAAGCTATTCAGCATATTCAACCTGTTAGGCGTCCTTTTCTGGATGCGTGCTGTGATCCATCTGGTCAACCCCGCTCACAAAGAATGGATAATACCACAGTTTGTGTACTGGCTAGTCATAATCGTTACTGAGTTTGCAATAATTGGTAACCTATACCCTCTAAGCGATATCACAGTCCTTCATGATGCACTGATATTCGGATATCTTGCCGTGAGCTTTAGTGTATCCAGTTTTTTTCTAATCCGCCTTAATCGAAAGCTAAGAAATAGAACGCTAAAGAGGCACCTGAAGATGTTAATCGCAGGGACTTTGTTCCCGAGCCTAATACACTTTTTCGCCGATACTTACACGATCAATTGGATTCTTCCTGCAATTTCCCCTTGTTTTGCTGCAATCTTCGCTTGGCTCTTCGGCTTGCTCATCTACTTCGGTGTAGTATTTAGAGGCATAGAAATTCTGAAGCTATTCTCATTTGAAGGCGCAATCAGCCTGGATCCAACTATAAGGGATTTTCGAGTTTATGCCCTTCTAACCGACTACACTTCACCAGAAGGAACCTGTAAGTTTTATGATACCGGTTTGAGATCGAAGTGCCGTTTAGACCCGCTGGTCTTTCGGAGAGATTGCAGAGGAGTCGTCTTCATTGAAGGTTTTGTTTGCCACCAAATAAGGTATCATATAGACAAAGAGGAAGACAGATAGCTTCGACGCTTGATTCACAAAAGGTTTTTAACTGGAAATATAGACCTTTAATTGTT
>JBHLPL010000020.1:6533-22868 GCA_048939465.1 Promethearchaeota archaeon
TTTTACTAATCGGAGGAGGAAAGCATGTCATCAAAGAAAAAGAGTAAAACAGCTACACCAAAGAAGGCAAAGACGAAGAAAAGGCTTGGCAAAAAACCAAGCTCCTCTGAAAAAGAAATTGAAAGAATAGTCCGTGATGTGGCAATTCCCGACGAATTGAGAAAAACTATGACAAAAGAAATTCCCAAAATGAAGGTAATAACTCCAAATCAGGTTGCTGTGAAGTATAATCTGAGGATTGGCATCGCAAAGGACGTACTGGAGGAGCTGGAGAAAAGCGGTCGCATAACTCAGGTCCTTAGAAATAGAAGAATTTCCCTATACGTGGCAAAAGCGGGCGGTTGAGAGAAAAACGATGCAAAAAGCTGAGAAAAAGGTTCTGCAAAATATAGAACCTAAGCGAGTTTTAAGCATCTTGCAGCAAATCGTCTCCAAACCTTCTGTAAATCCCCCAGGAGACGAAATATTGGTTGCAGAATTCATTAAGGATTTTTTGAATGAAATCGGTCTTGAGCCGAGGTATCAATGGGTATTACCAAATCGCCCGAATATCTTGGCCAAAATCGGAGGCGTGGAATCCGGCCCTAATTTGCTATTTCTCGGACATACGGACGTAGTTCCGGTGGAGAATCCTGGTGCGTGGAAGTTTGACCCTTGGGGCGGACATATCGAGGGAGGAAGGTTATACGGACGTGGATCTTCAGATATGAAAGGAGGAATTGCAGCCTTCTTGGGAGCTATGGAAGCAATTGAAATGAGTGATATCCGACTTAGGGGTAATGCTTTCTTTGCAGGGGTTATCGACGAAGAAGTCTCTGGCAAAGGCACCATATACCTCATAGATAGCGGATTTATCAAACAGATTGACGGTGTCATAGTTGGCGAACCATCATTAATGAAAGCTGAGGTGGCGCATAGAGGCACCTGCTGGCTGAGAGCACGCACCCATGGTGTACCTGCTCATGGAAGCCTGCCTCATAAGGGAGTTAACGCAATTCACAAAATGTGCAAATTCCTAAAAGCGCTCTTAAAAGTGGAATTCAGGTTTGAGTCTCATGATCTTCTCCCGGATCCTTCCATAAATGTCGGAAAGATATCCGGCGGTATAAAAATTAACATTGTTCCATCAATATGCGAAGCCTTGATTGATATAAGGATTGTTCCTGACATGAAACGCGAAGATGTGACTGTCCCAATTCAGAACCTCATCAATGAGTTAAAAGAAGAGGATCCAGAATTCGAAGCGGAGATCGAGGTCACGCAATTCAGAAAACCATTCCAAATAGATAGAACGGAACCTATAGTGCAGACCATATTAGTCTCCGCAGAAAAGGTTCTCAACAAAAAGATCGAACTCAGTGGATTTCCTGCCTACACAGACGCCGGGTTTATACATAATGTGGCTAAGAAGCCAGCTGTGGTATTTGGGCCCGGGGAACAAGCACATACTGATAATGAGAGCATTATAACAAAAAATGTTGTGGATGCTGCGAGAATATATGCTATGGCCATTCTGGATTTCTGTGGCACAAGTATCTAGACATTCTTACCTTGGTAACAGTTTGGAATTCCGCTCACGATCAATTCCCGATCCATATTCTATCTGATTCAGTGAAGAAGATGGGATTTAGCAAACACGACAATAATGATTTCGTTCTTTGATTTTGGCATCTTCTATGGGAAGAAGCTGTTCTTCGAAGTCTTGTCATCTTAACATGAATGTGTCAATTTACATAAACATGTAAATAAATTTTATATACTTTTACGGATATTTCAGAGACACAGGGAAGCAAAATCTCTGGGAGGAGGATTGCTGAATGATTGACACCCACACTTCCCTGGGTAATCCTATCAGGGAAGGAAAAACCAAGATTGTGTATGAGTCAGATAATCCAGATGAGGTCGTTCTAAAATTCAAGAATGACATAACCGCGTTAGATGGAGAGAAACATGATATAATAAGAGGAAAGGGATACATTAACGCTTTCATATCTGCAAAGCTTTTTGAGCTGCTTGAATCGGCGGGGTTACCCACTCATTACAAGGCCTACGTAAGCCCGAATCTCATGGTGGCAAGAAAGGTGGAGATGTTACCGGTAGAGGTAGTATGTCGGAATATTGCAGCAGGCCATCTGCTCAAGCGCCTGCCTATAGCTGAAGGAACCAGACTGAAGATCCCAATCGTGGAATTCTTCTATAAGTCTGACGAACTCCATGACCCGATGTTGAATGACTATCACATGCAACTTCTCGGTCTGGCTAACACAAAGGAGATACGAGAGATGGAAAAGATTACTCTGAACGTCAATAAGGTTCTGAAAGAGTTTATGAAGGGGCGAGGACTATCCCTTGTCGATTTCAAAATAGAGTTTGGACGGGATAGGGGCGGTAAGCTTCTTGTTGGCGATGAAATCAATGCTGACTCAATGAGGGTATGGAAGGAATCTGGAGAAATCTTAGATAAAGACGTTTATCGAAAAGGAGGTACACAAAAACAAGTCCTTCAGACTTACGTCTCATATTTCAAGAAGATAATAGGTGAAGAACCGAATCCGGAGGCTTTGAAGAGTTGAGAGAATACGTGGTCGAAATAGTTATTGAGAATAAGCCCGCTGCAAAGGATCCTGAAGGTGCAACAATTCAAAATGATCTAATGAAAAAGAATGCCTACGACATGGTAACCTCGGTTAGAACAGGAAAGCTTTTGCGAATAAAGCTTCAAGCAAGCAGCGAACAAGAGGCTAAGGATATAGTCTTTCGAATGTGTAATGAGCTTCGACTGTATAATCCGGTAGCTCACACTCATTCCATCGCGCTAAAAGGTGCTGAGTCGTGAAGGTCGCAATAATCCAATTTCCCGGGTCAAACTGTGACTATGACGCATTGCACGTTTTGAGGGATGTCATGTCTCTTGATGCGCACTTAATTTGGCATAAAGACTTCAAAGATTCGGGTTATGATGTAGTACTACTGCCTGGGGGTTTCTCATACGGCGATCACCTCAGAGCGGGAGTGATAGCGGCGTACAGTCCTGCTATGAAAATCGTTAAAGACATGGCAGAAGAAGGCAAACCCATACTCGGTATTTGTAACGGCTTTCAGATCCTTGTCGAATCAGGTCTGCTTCCTGGAGCTCTTCTTCAGAACGCGTGCTTAACATTTGTGTGCAAATGGGTGATTCTGAAAACAATGACTAGTAGAACCCCTTTCACAAAGGGAGTGGAAAAGGGAGCCATACTTCGCGTACCCATTGCTCACAATGAAGGAAGATACTTCAACGAGGGAGAATCGCTGAAAGATATGTATGAAAATGACCAAATAGTATTCAAATATGTTGATGAAGCGGGGAAAACCACTGAAGATGCTAATCCGAATGGTGCCCTCGAGAATATCGCTGGAGTCTGCAATCTAGAAGGAAATGTGGTCGGAATGATGCCTCATCCCGAGCGCTCATCAGAGGCAATTCTCAGCCCGTATGAGACTGAGGATGGAAGGCTGATTTTTGAATCTATGATACGTCATCTGGAGTGATGATTACAATGCCTATGATTGACGGAGCAGAAGTCGATCTAACTCTTGAGGAGATTGAAAAAGTAAGAAAGATGTTGGGTAGACTGCCAAACGAAGTTGAAGCAGGAATGATTGATGTGATGTGGTCTGAACACTGTTCTTACAAGAGTTCAAGACCAATACTTAAGCTGCTTCCGAAGACCGGACCTGGAGTGGTGGTAGGTCCTGGACAGGATGCAGGAGTTATTGAAATTGGAGACGGGTATGCAGTAGTCTTCAAGATTGAGTCACACAATCACCCTTCCGCAATCGAACCCTATAATGGCGCTGCAACCGGCATCGGAGGAATAATTCGAGATATTCTTTGCATGGGAGCACGGCCTATAGGTCTTCTGGATCCCCTAAGATTCGGCGATCCAACCAAATCTCATTCAAAATGGTTACTGGAGTACGTTGTTAAAGGGATTGCAGATTATGGGAACTGCACAGGTATTCCCACAATTGCAGGTGAAGTTGAATTTGATTATAGCTTCGAACAGAATTGCCTTGTAAATGTGGGCTGCGTGGGAATCGTAAAAACGGAGGGCATTACTCCCAGTGAAGCGAGGGTACCTGGGGACACGCTAATACTTATGGGCGGCTCAACCGGGAGGGACGGCATCCATGGTGTAACCTTTGCGTCCCGTGTTCTAACTGAAGAATCAGAAGAAGACCGTCCTGCTGTACAGATAGGTGACCCTTTCACCAAGAAACTGATTATCGAGGCCACCTTGGAAGCGATAAGGACTGGGTATGTCCGTGGTCTGAAGGATTTAGGAGGAGGGGGATTTACTTGCGCCACTTCCGAAATGAGTGGAAGCTGCAATAACGGAGTTGACATCTCGCTTGAGAGTATTCACTTGAGAGAACCTAATATGGTACCTTTCGAAATCATGATCTCTGAATCCCAGGAGAGAATGCTTTTTGTGGTGAAACCCGAAGGGGTGGATGCTGTGACTCAGGTCTTTGAGAAGTTTGAACTTCCATATCGCATTGTTGGAAAAGTGACAGAAACAGGCATGGTTCGAGTGTATAAGGAGGGTAAACTTGTTGCTCAAGTTCCTGCGAAGATGCTTGAGGAACCCCCAACAATAGAAAGGGAGGCAATTAAACCTGATTACGTCGATAAACTCCTGAGCGTCGCCCAGCCACCAACGCCGGATGACCTCGAGCAGGTCATTTACAAGTTACTGGCTTCTCCGAATATTGCAAGTATGGCATGGATTTACAGACAGTATGATCATGAAGTCGGAGACAGGACTATCGTGAAACCCGGCCAAGCAGATGCAGCTGTTCTAAGGCTGCTTGAGACTGACAAGTCAATAGCCATAAAATCCGACTGCAATTCAAAGCATTGCTATCTGGATCCTTACAATGGAGGAGCAGAAGCTGTTTATGAAGCGTGCAGAAACGTTGTTGCAGCCGGTGCCAGACCGATTGCGATGTCAAATTGCTGCAATTTCGGAAATCCGGAAAGCCCTGAAATATTCTGGCAATTTCGAGAGGCAGTCCGTGGAATGGCGGATGCCTTGAAGACGCTGGGAATTCCGTGTGTAGGAGGAAATGTAAGCTTCTACAATGAAGACAAAGCTACAGGAAAGGCCGTTAAGCCAGCTCCGGTTGTTGTAATAGTTGGACTGATTGAAAGGCCTGACTGGGTAACAACCATGCCCTTCAAGAATCCGGATGAAGATATTCTGATTGTCGGAAGAACATACCGTGAGCTTGGAGGTTCAGAGTATTATCAAGCAATTCACAACCTTGAAGGTGGAATTCCTCCCAAGGTAGATCTGAAGAATGAACGAGATATGCTTGTTGCAGTTCAAGATACTATAAGAAAAGGCTATGTTGCTGCTGCCCATGACTGCTCCAAAGGCGGCTTGGCGATTGCAGTTGCAGAGATGTGCATGGAAAGCGGATATGGGGCTGAGATAGATCTCGCGCTGGCCCCCTCGGAAGACCTTCGTGTCGATGAGCTACTGTTCTCGGAGAGTAATGGACGATTCATTCTTTCTGCAAAGAAGGATGTATCTACCAAGATCCTGTCACTGATGCGAAATCGCGGTATTTCGGCTGAGCGAATAGGCAGCGTAACCTCTTCAAATGAGATGGTGTTCAATAAGGGGCAACATAGGATCATTTGCTCTATTCCCAAAATGCAAAAGGAATGGAGAGAGGCGATACCTAAGCTTATGGGGGTTGATAAGTGGATAAACTAAAAGAATCCTGTGGAGTATTTGGAGTATTCTCTTCCGATACTGATTATCAGGTAAGTCATCTAATATTCGACGGCCTTCTAATTCTCCAGCATCGGGGGCAAGAATCAGCAGGCATAAGCATCTATGACGGAAACGGAATTGGTTCCCACAAAAGAATGGGAACGGTAAATGAAGTATTTCCGCTCAAGGTGCTCTCCAATCTATTTGGCTATTCAGGTATTGGACATGTAAGATACTCAACCTCGGGGGGGAGCATGATCGATAATGCCCAGCCGTATTGCTTAAGCCTTCCCCATACTGAATTCTCATTTGCATTCAACGGGACTATTACCAATTATGATGCCCTGAAAAATTCATTAGGGCACAAAGGACACCGCTTTACAACAGATGTGGATACGGAGGTCATAGGACGTCTGATTGCAACAAATCTCTTGCGCTCCGGAGGAGATTACGTAGAAGCAATCAAAAGAACCATGTATATGCTGGAAGGTGCATATTCGCTCATTTTGCTGAATAGCAGCGGTCAAATCATAGCCGTAAGGGACCCCCTCGGATTCAGGCCTCTATGTATTGGCAAACTAAATGATACAATTCATATGGTCAGTTCTGAGAGCGTTGTATTTGATATTCTGGATGCCGAATTCGTGAGAGACGTAAGGCCGGGTGAAATAGTGGTAATCGACAGATCCGGATTAGAATCTCGTCAATTGGCGAACCTCAGTGCGCATGCTCATTGCATGTTTGAGTATGTGTACTTCTCCCGTCCGGATTCGGTTTTGGATGGCGTCCCCGTCCACAGAGCTAGAACAAGACTCGGGAGAATCCTGGCAGAAATACATCCCGTTGAAGCTGATATCGTGGTTCCTGTACCCGATTCGGGAAGAAGTGCTGCAATAGGTTTTTCACAGGCTTCCGGAATCCCGCTGTGCGAAGGATTAATAAAGAACAGATCGATATGGAGGACTTTCATCATGCCGTACCCGGAACTCCGAAAGAGGCTGGTTAGGCTCAAGCTGAATCCGGTTAGAACTGCAATCGAAGGAAAGCGGGTAGTTCTTGTTGATGATAGCATCGTTCGGAGCACCACGTCAAGGCGGATTGTGAGTGTTCTGAAGAAGGTTGGGGCACAGGAGGTCCATCTAAGGATCAGCTGCCCGCCGTTGATTGCTCCATGCCATATGGGAATCGATTTCCCCAGCTATGATGAGCTCGTTGCAGCAAACAAGACCGTTCCTGAAATCTGCGAGGATATAGGTGCAGACAGTCTCGGTTATATGACAATAGAAGGGTTAATCGAAGCTATAGGCTTGCCGAAAAGCGAATTATGCCTGGCTTGCTTGACTGATAAATATCCAACAGCCAGGCTTCAAGAACTTCTGAACACAGTACAAGAATCAGAAGAATCTGAAGAATTTCAGGTTATCGATACTGTGAAATGATGAACACTATATATTGATGAGGATAAGACCAGACTGCTTGCGGATTACGTTTATAACGAAATGCTTAACTATTCTAGTCTGTATGTCAGAATCTTGAGAAATTGAAGAAGGATCTTGGTTGAATTTAGAGTGGATTTCTTTCGAAAGGAGGTCAGGAAACTGATTACGGAAGCAGGAAAGTTGTGCGTCTTTGACTTGGAGGGACCACTAAGCGCAGTCGATTTTGCGGCTGAGATGTGTAGAGTTCTTGGCGAAAGACTCGGTCGGACAGACTTTGATCTGCTCTTTAAGATGATAAGTACGTATGATGATGCCGTTGTCGAGAATCCACGGATTCTCAAGAAGATAGGAATAGAAGACTATGAACCCGGGGATTCACTCCGTCTTCTCGCTCCCTTGTATATCTACTATTTTACGGATCAAGAACTGAAAGAACTCTCGAAGGAGAACATAGGATTGGTTCCCGGTGCAGCTGATACGGTAAGGTACCTAAAGCAAAACAGGTGGCCAATCTACGTAATCTCAACAAGCTATGAGCAGCATGCTTTCAATGTCGCCGATGCCTTGAAAATACCTCGGAAGAACGTTTTCTGCACTTCCTTTCCGATAGCTGGGCTTAAAAAGCAGTCTGAGGGCTTGGCCGAATCGCTAGGAGTATTGATAGATGATATACTGGAGAAATTCAAAAAAGATGGATTTGATTCTGTATTGGAACGGCTGAATTCTTTCTTTTGGGAAAAAACCAGCAATCCTTATTCTAGATTGATGAACCAGATAACGGTTAAGGGTGGAAGACGAAAAGCCATAAGCCTGGAACAAGCCTGTTCTGAGTCCCGTTGTCTACACCTAAATGTCATTGCAGTTGGAGATAGCATTACTGATAAGAATATGCTCTCAGTAGTCAAGGAGAGCGAAGGAGTTGCCATATCCTTCAACGGAAACAAGTATTCTGTTCCTAATTCTAATGTAGCGGTAACTTCTCCGAATCTCATGGGAGTAAGCGTAATTGCTGACAAGTATCCTAGTGTGTGGAGCACAATAGAAAAATGGAGTGAGGACTTCCCCGCGTTCAGAGATGCTCCGGACCTAATTCCTGACGAACTCTTATCAAGGGAACTGAAAGCGTACTTCGTTAAGCACGCCTTTGTTCCGCAGGTGGATGACCTTCGCGAATTGTCACCAGAGCAGAGATTCAGGGTAATTCAGGATCAACAAAGAATGAGAGAAAGAATCCGCGGGTGGGTAGGCGAGCTCGGATGAAGACGTTAGACGTAATCTCTGTCGGAGCAGCACTGATAGATATGGTTGCAATGGTGGAGAGATTTCCTCAAACAGATGACGAAGTCTATGTACCAGAGCTCAGAATAGGCAGCGGAGGATCTGCTGCAAATTTCGCTGTTGCCTGTTCAAGGCTTGGACTTAGAACAGGTTTCATAGGGAAAATTGGAGAGGATTTTCTCGGAGATCGCCTCATTAGGGATTTTGAGAGAGAAAGAGTCGATATTCAAGGCATTGTTCGAACGGGGAAGATCCATACGGGAATGGTTTACATTCCTGTCGATCCGAAGGGTAACCGAAGAATGTTTGCCTTCTCGGGAGCTGCTAACATGCTGGATCCTAAAGATCTTAAAAGTTCCTACATCGGTTCTACGCGGCTGCTTTGCGTTGCTAGCTTGAAGAACATTTCCGTTCTGGAGAGTGCAGCGGAGCATGCAAAAAGAAAGAAAACATTAGTCTCTCTAAATCCAGGTGCCTTAATAGCTGATCAAGGCTATGAGAAAACCAAAAGACTTCTATCAGCAACAGATATCTATATCTCATCTATGAATGAAGCAGGTCGTTTATTGAAGACAAAAGAACCCAAAGAAGCCATTAGGAAGCTTCTCCAGTTGGGAATAACCAAAGTAGCAATAACGTTGGGCTCCAAAGGGTGCATTGTTGCAGACAATCGAGAGCAGCATTCTGTTCCGAATTTTAAGGTGGAGCCTTTTGACACAACTGGAGCAGGAGACGCCTTCACTGCAGGTTTTACTGCAGGGCTGCTCAGAGATCTAAATCTAGAAGAATGCGGAAGAATGGGTAATGCTACAGCTGCCTTGTGCATCACCCGGGTAGGCGCAAGAAACGGATTGCCAACTCTGAGTCAACTTGAGAAATTCTTAAAGGAGAATTCCCCATAGAGGTGTGAAGAATGAAGGATGAATCGAATAAGGCAATAGTGGCGATTATTGCTGGATCCAAATCTGATAAGAAGATTGTTGAAGCAACGGCGAGTGTGCTGGACAAGTATGAAGTATCTTATGAAACAAGATATCTCAGTGCTCACAGGAATCCTGAAGAGCTTAAGGATTATGTTCATCAAAGCCAAAATACCATTGACATATATATCTGCATAGCCGGACTGGCTGCTCTCCTGCCAAGTTTTGTTGCGGCCCATACAAGGAAGCCGGTAATAGGTGTCCCTGTCAATGTACGGCTTGGGGGTTTAGATGCCTTGCTGTCCATTGTCCAAACCCCCTCGGGTGTGCCTATAGCTTGTGTAGGTATTGATAATGGGAAGAATGCTGCTCACCTCGCTATTAGAATACTCGCCTTAAAAGATAGACTTCTAAAACTAAAATTGGAGAGATGATAAGAGAATAGGGGGGAAGATAGGTTGCCTGTTCATCCAATAGAATTCAGATACTATTCTGATGAAATGCGAAACATCTTTACGGAGGAGCAGAAGCTTCAATTCTGGCTTGATGTTGAAGCAGCGCTGGCAAAGGCTCATGCTCAAGTTGGAAACATCCCTGCTCAGGCTGCCAAAGAGATTGCGGAAAAAGCAACAGTAAAACTCGTCAAATTGAAGCGAGTAAAGGAGATTGACAGACAAATTCATCATGACCTAATGGCCATGGTCAAGGCCTTCTCAGAAGTCTGCAGCGAAGAAGTAGCAGGTTATATTCATCTTGGTGCTACGAGCTACGACATAGAAGATACAGCGTTGGCTCTTCAGTTAAGAGCCGGTCTAAGAATTCTCAAAAAGGATTTAATGACTCTAAGAGAGGTTCTCGTTAAGCTGGCAAAAGATCATAAGAATACGATTTGCATCGGTCGAACTCACGGACAACAAGCTCTGCCCTACACCTATGGAATGAAATTTGCCACATGGGCAAATGAGGTAGATCGTCACCTTGATAGATTGAAAGAATGTGAAGGGCGAATACTTGTCGGAAAGATGTCTGGAGCTGTGGGAACTATGGCAGGCTTTGGGAAACAGGGATTTGAAATCCAAGAACTCGTCATGAAACATCTGAAACTGAAGGCATCTGAGATTACCAATCAGGTAGTTCAGCGAGACCGCCACGCAGAACTTCTCTCTTTACTAGCCCTGATTGCCGCCTCACTCAACAAGTTCGCAAAGGAGATAAGGAATTTACAAAGAACTGAAATTGCTGAGGTCTTTGAACCTTTCAAGAAAGGACAAGTAGGCTCATCAACCATGCCTCATAAACGAAATCCTCACAAAACCGAACGTATTTGCGGACTATACAGAGTCGTGGCCTCAAACGTATTTCCGGCGCTAGAAGATGTAGCACTGGAGCACGAACGTGACATAACAAATTCCTCGGTTGAGCGGATAATAATCCCAGAAGGTTTCATCCTGCTTGATTACATGCTAAAACAGATGACAATGATTCTAAAGGGCTTAGAATTTAACTACGAGAATATCGAACGAAATCTTAACTTGACTCGAGGGCTGATCCTTGCTGAAAGAGTCATGATAGAATTGGTTAAGAAGGGAATCGGAAGGCAAGAAGCTCACGAAATACTTCGTCAATCTGCAATAAAAAGCTCCAAAGAAGGAACAAGTCTGAAGCAAGTTTTAATGACTCATCCAACTGTTTCAAAAGCTGCCAGCGGGGATGAACTTGATCATTGGCTGGATCCAAAGAACTATATTGGAACGGCGATTGAACAGGTTGATAGAGTCGTAGAACACCTGGAAGGCAAAAGACAGCTAGGAGGTAAAAGACGCTGAGCAGAGAGCTATCCTACAAGGATGCAGGCGTAGATATTGAAAGAGCTCGACAGGCACACAGAAAAATCGAGGACCTCATTAAAGAGACATTTGATCTCAGGAAGGGGAAATTTGGCTCAATTCTTGGGGAATTTGGACACTATGCGGCACTTATTGACATAGGCGGCGAAAAGGCATTGGCCCTGCATACGGACAACGTGGGTACAAAAGTGTTTGTAGCCCAGCTAATGGACAGATATGATACCGTAGGTATCGACTGCGTAGCCATGAATGCCAACGATCTCATATGCGTGGGAGCTGAGCCAATAGCTTTGATAGATTATCTGGCAGTTCAGGAGTCCGACCCCCAGATGATCGCTGAAATCATGAAAGGACTAGTCATCGGAGCTAAGGAGGCAGGTATGATGATAATCGGTGGAGAGACCGCGATAGTTCCCGAGTTAATAAATGGAGTTCGAGAGCGAAAGGGCTTCGATCTCTCTGCCTTAAGCGTAGGGGTTGTTGAAAAGGACAAGGTCATTCTGGGCGAGGGAATCAGTGCAGGGGATGTTGTAATAGGTTTAAGAAGTACCGGCATTCATTCTAACGGACTAACCTTGGCAAGAAAAGCTCTCTTAGAAAAAGCACAGCTATCGGTCCACGATAATCTGCCAGGAACGAACATAAAAACTGGAATTGCTCTTTTGACGCCAACCAAGATTTATGTGAGAGAAATTCTGGCGACCATAGACGAGTTTGAAGTAACCGGGCTAGCCCATATAACTGGCGGTTCATTTTCGAAACTCGAAAGACTGACCAAGGGAAGAGTTGGCTTCGATCTTGATCAGATGCCTCAACCGCAACCAATATTTGACGCAATTCAGAGCGCAGGAAACGTATCCACGAAGGAAATGTATAGAACATTCAATATGGGTATTGGTTTCTGCATTGTCACTCCCCCAAGGAATGCAGGAGGAGTAATCGACATATGCAAGAAACATGGATCCGAAACTCAAATCATCGGGAGGACTTCCAAAAGCCCAGGCGTCCGAATAAGGACGCATACCGGTGAAACAGTCAGTCTATGAACTCCGTTTCTGATTCATCAGAGATATGTATATAGATCGAGATAAGCTTCGGTGAACGAATTTGCCTACACGAAAAGAAATTCTTGAAGTTGTAGACCGTTATGATCTTAAGAATGTAAGAGTAGCGACTTTGGGAAGCCATTCGGCTTTAAATATCCTGAAAGGAGCTAAAGACGAAGGTATCAAGACTATATGTATATGCGAAAAAGAACGAAAGAAGGTCTATGACCGGTTTCCCGTTGTAGGTAGATACATACTTGTGGATCACTTCAGAGACATACTAGAAGAATCGATACAAAAAGAATTGAGGAATCTTAATGGTCTGATAATCCCGCATGGATCCTTCAACTCCTATGTCGGCTCTGAGAATCTAGAGAAATTTTTTGCCGTACCAATCTTCGGAAACCGAGCACTACTCACGTGGGAATCACACCGTCAACTACAAGATAAGTGGTTGAAGAAAGCAGGCATAAGAACTCCGAAGACCTACAATACTCCCAGTGACATTGATAGAACTGCAATCGTTAAGTTTCCAAGAGCCAAAGGTGGAAGAGGCTATTTCCTCGCAGATGACGATGGAACGTACTATCGAAAAGCAAAGGAAATGCTGAAAAAAGGTTTAATAACCGAACAAGATCTCGAAGAACCTCAGATTCAGGAATATGTCATTGGCGCACCAATCTATCTGCACTACTTCTATTCCCCCCTCAAGCAACAACTCGAATTTATGGGTGCTGATAGGAGATATGAATCAACAATCGACGGCATCTCAAGGATACCAGCAAAAGACCAATTAGGTATGGACTTCGAATCAACCTATACCGTTGTGGCAAACTTCATAATAACCTTACGTGAATCACTTCTGCCGCAGGTTTTTGAAATCGGCGAAAAGACAGTGAAAGCGTCAAGAAAGGTCGCACCTCCTGGATTGATTGGGCCTTTCTGCTTGGAAACCATAGCTACTGAGAATCTTGAGCTAATTGCTTTCGAAATATCTTCACGAATAGTGGCAGGAATGAATGTTGGAATAGGATCCTCTCCGTACTCGTATATTCTATACGATGAGCCAATGTATGTAGGAAAGAGGATCGCCCGTGAAATAAAAGAAGCCATCCAGTCTGGTAGATTATCGGAAGTTCTTAGTTGATGCATTTTTAAAAAAGAACCAGGGTCTTTTGTTAGTCAAAGCGCCTAAGGTTTATATGATTGGGTTATGATCCTGTTGACAGCTATGATCCTGTTGACCCTGTTGACAGCAGAGTCAAACAGAGATTCACATATCTCAATGGTCAATTCACATCAGCTTACTCAAGCCAAACTCGATTCCGCGTGAGTTATTTTGCCATAATAGCCACGAGGAGTATTCAAGCTCAGTCACACGTTCTCAGAATCACCTGGCTTTGTGTATTTCTTTCAGAGACTCTGGATTCTCAAGGGCTGATATGTCTCCAAGCTTCATTCTGAGAAAAGCAGCCTTTACCAGCCGTCTCATAATCTTGCCGGATCTTGTTCTTGGGAGATCTGCTAAGAACTTAATCTCTCTGGGCCTAAACGGCTTGCCCAACTGCTTGGCAACTTCTTCTCTCAGTTCGTTTCTTATCCGATCATCGGGCTCAGAGCCGGGCTTCAAGACCACAAAGCAGGCAATCTCCTCTCCTTTGACTTCGTGTGGCAATCCTATGCAGGCAGACTCATAAACAGCTGGATGCTCATTCAGGATCGACTCCACTTCCGCCGGTCCAACTCTCTTTCCTGCAACCTTTATGACATCGTCGACTCTTCCTCGGAGGAACCAGAAACCGTCTTTATCTATGTAGGCCAAGTCACCGTGATGCCAAATCCCTGGCCATTTCGACCAGTAGGTTTCAATATATCTTTTTGGATCCTTCCAAAAACCCCTTGTCATGGAAGGCGCTGGTTTCCTGCAGACGAGATGGCCAATTCCGCCCACTATTGGCTTCCCCTCTTCATCAAAAACATCTATATCCATACCCAGTCCAGGTCCGCCGAGGGTAGAAGGCTTAAGAGGCATTATGGGCAGTGGCAGCAGGAAACAACCAAAAATCTCTGTCCCACCGGAGAGATTTATTATTGGCGAATGTCCGCCGCCGACGGTCTCAAGAAGCCACATCCAGGTATCGGGATCAATGGGTTCGCCCGTGTTCCCGAGCATTCGAAGACTTTTCAAATCATGAAGCTTTATCCATTCGTCTCCGTATTTTTTGAGCATTCTAAAAACAGTCGCCGAGCCTCCCAGAATAGAAATGTCAAAATCCTCAATCATTTTCCATATTCTGTCAGGTTTAGGGTGGTCTGGTGCCCCTTCGAATATCAAATGCGTACCACAAAGGTGTTGGACACCTATGATTTGCCAAGGACCCATCATCCATCCTATATCTGTTATCCACGCAAAAACGTCTTCGTCCTTCAGATCAAGGTTGAAGTAAATCTCCTTTGAGGTTTGAAGCAGAGCTCCGATATGAGAGATTACGGCTCCTTTTGGCTTTCCTGTAGTACCAGATGTGTAGAGAAGGAGTGCTGGGTCATTAGCATCCATCCGCTCACACGGAGCCTCGCCTGACGAGTGGGAGACTGCTTCATTCCACCATAGGTCTCTTTCTTCTGACCAAGGAATATCTGTGCCAAGCCTTCTGTGAACAACAACTCTCTCAACCTTATTCGATTCTCTAACTGCTTGATTGGCCATCTCTTTGAGTTTTACAACTCGCCCTCTTCTGTAATACCCGTCTGCAGTTATCAATACTTTTGCTTCGGAGTCACGGAGTCTAATGGCTGCTGCGCTTGGAGCGAAACCAGAGAATATTGGTACAGATATGGCTCCGACTTTTATTGTTGCAAGCATTCCGATTACTGTCTCTGGAAACATGGGCATATAAAGAGCCACTGTATCGCCCTTGCCAACACCAATAGATTTCAAGCCATTGGCGAACCTATTGACTTCATAGTGTAAATCGCCATACGTGTACCTCTTGACTTCTCCGTTCTCTCCTATCCAAATCAGTGCAACCTTATCCCTGATCGGGGTGTTCGCATGTCTGTCAACGGTATTGTGAGCTACGTTGAGTTTGCCCCCGATAAACCACTTGGCCCACTCAATGCCCTCGGAAGTATCCAAGAGTTTCTCGTACGGCTCAAACCACTCAATTCCCAAGTATTCTGTTACAGCTTCCCAAAACCATTCAATGTCTTCTGTCGACCTTCTGATGAGCTCTCTGTAGTCCCTTATGTTGTATTTATCCATGAAGGCCTTAACATTGCTGCGTGCAATAAGAGACTGGGGAGGATTCCACAAATAGCTCGTGCTCAACATCGATACCTCTCCTTCCCACTTGTCTAGCAAACGTCTGACTGATAAATACACGATCATTTAAATATCTTTCATGTCGCAACCGAACGAGTTAGAGGGATCCCCTCATTCAAGATGAGGGCTAAAGTGTAAATATCGTATAGCTTATTTAGACGAGGGTGTAAAGACTCTATCGTTTTATATAGCTTATTAATCGAGGTGAACTTCATCAGTCTAATAAAGATTTCGAAACGTATATTACACGACGACAACATATCCATAATCTTGCAGAGCAATCATCTTTTGGAGTTGAAAGACTTGGGTGACAGTGTGGCCCGGAGAATATCAGAATTCATTGAGATTTTCAACAGTGCTTTAACATTGATTTCACACAGCTTTCCAAAGCAACTCATACCACTAGGAAAGACCAGAGACAATCGCCTTGCAAACTTCATCAAAGCGATGGACGAAACCGAGGGAGCACTGGACAAATTCGGAAGATGGATCAAGGCAAATAAAGAGATGGCACACTGTATGAAAGGATTCCTGGAAAGCTTGAGCAAATCAGCTTACGATAAAGACGAATTCATGCCTCGAGTTAAGCTTTTTGTTATACCGATTTTCAAGGATATTATGAAAGCACTTGATACATCACGGAATTTCGCCTCAGAAATTGGCGATCTTCTCCCTACTGTCAAGAAGATTGCTGAAGGACACTCTAGTACAGTAC
>JBHLPL010000102.1:0-7061 GCA_048939465.1 Promethearchaeota archaeon
AAAGGAATTTGCTTACAACGAGCAATTGGTCAGATGGATAAAACTTGCGAGAGAAAGGGTAAGGTTCCAAGGTCTGCCAGCAAGGGTCTGCTGGTTGGGCCTAGGTGAAAGAGCAAAATTCGGAAGAATTATCAATGATATGGTGAGAAAAAAAGAATTAAAAGCACCTATTGTCATTGGTAGAGACCACCTGGACTCGGGCTCAGTTGCATCACCTAATCGTGAGACTGAAGGAATGATTGATGGAAGTGATGCCATAGCCGATTGGCCGATCCTGAATGCGCTGCTCAATGCTGTTTCTGGTGCAACGTGGGTATCGGTCCATCATGGTGGTGGTGTCGGGATAGGTTACTCGATACACGCTGGAATGGTTATTGTAGCAGACGGGACAGATGAAGCAGAAGAGAAACTTGAAAGGGTGTTGACATCAGATCCATGGAGTGGAGTGATTCGACACGTAGACGCTGGATACAAGGAAGCGATGATGACAGCCAAGAAATTCAAACTTAAAATTCCGATGGCCAAAGAATAATAGTAACGGGAATGAGCCTTTCCCCCTAGTTTACCCAGATACAGCTTCAGGATCCCCATTAAGGAGGAGCGAGCCGAATGAATGAAGTAGTAATCACTCTTCAAGGGTTAGGGTTGGATGAAGTTATAGACATTGCACGCAATCTGGCAAAGGTCGATTTATCGGAAGAGGTTCTAGAAAGAGTTGAAAGAGCTCGAAAGACGATTGAGAGAGCGATTTCTGAGGAAGAAATCATCTATGGGGTTAACACGGGTTTTGGGGGACTGAGTGACAGGATTATACCAAGAAAAGAAGTGGAAAAACTCCAAGTGAATCTCATTAGAAGCCATTCTGCTGGAGTGGGAAAACTGCTTGATAAAGAAGTCGTAAGAGCGACAATGCTTCTTAGGATCAATGCATTGGCAAGAGGTTATTCAGGCGTTTCACTCGATGTTCTTGAGATACTTGTTAAGATGTTAAATAAGCAGATACATCCTTTGGTTCCGGAGAAAGGCTCTGTTGGGGCTAGTGGCGATCTTGCCCCTTTGGCCCATATCGCACTTGCCATGATCGGAGAGGGACAGGCTGAGATCGGGGGCACGGTGATGCCCTCTGAGAAAGCTTTGAAGTCTGCTAAGCTAAACCCTGTTAGACTGGGTCCAAAGGAAGGACTAGCACTCATTAATGGGTCCCAATTAATTAACGCCATTGGAGCATTAACTGTCTTCGATTCTGAGAACATATTGAAGGCTTCTCAGATAGCAACGGCTTTGTCTTTGGAGGCACTTAATGGGCGGATAGATCCCTTTGATGAAAGGATTCATAGCGTCAGACCCTACAAAGGACAGATTTCAGTGGCCAAAAATATTACGAAACTTGTCAAAAACAGCCAAATCATCTCTGAACAGGTCGGCAAGAAAGTTCAGGATGCCTACTCATTGAGATGTTCTCCTCAAATCATCGGAGCTTCAAAGGATACTATCGACTACGTTAGGGGGATAGTTGAAGTTGAAATCAATTCTGCCACAGATAACCCGCTGGTTTTTCCGGGAAATGGAGATATTTTGTCTGGAGGTAACTTTCACGGTCAGCCGATAGCAATGGCGATGGATTTCCTATCTATCGCACTGTGCAATATCGGCAACATATGCGAGCGCAGGGTTGCCAGGCTAATCGATGACAAATTGAGTGGAGGGTTGCCGCCATTCTTGGTGAAACCCAAGGGTGAGGAAGGCTTAAGCAGCGGATTCATGACGGCCCAGGCAACAGCTGCATCATTAGCTGCCGAAAACAGATGCTTATCCGCACCTTCGAGTGTTAATTCGATCTCAACAAACGCCAATCAAGAGGACCTTGTCAGCATGGGACTCACAGCAGCTAGAAAAGCCAAGGACATCCTGGGAAACACTGAGTACATAATCGCAATCGAACTCCTGTGTGCAGCACAAGGACTTGAATTCAGAGGTTTAGACAAGGCGGGAATAGGGACATCGAAGGCATATCGCCTTATTAGAGAAGTTGCGCCTTCCCTAGAGGAAGATACACAGCTTACGCCCCTTATAGAGAATGCAGCAGAGCTCATCCACAGCGGCAAATTAGTAGATTCCGTTGAGAGAAAAATAGGTAAACTCGACTAAAGTAATGCTGCTTTGACTGAGATTATGCCCCGTCTTGGTGCAGCAGCAACAGGGCCTATTCTAAAATGAAAAAGACATTGCGAATTCTGCTGATTTGGCTCATAAAGATCACATAGTTCTACCCAATTCTCAAACTCATCTATCCAGAGAAGAGAAAACAAAGCAAAGATGGAACTCTTGCGGTCTCAATCAAGAGTTCGTCAGACTTGCTGGCTGAACAGCCGATGAAGGAGAATCTTTCCCTTGCCTAGGGTTCCACCATAATTTGTTGCGGTTATCTTCAATACTCCTGGGACTTTTGTGGCGCTTTCTATTCCAGCTTTCAGCGCATTCCGCACGTCTTTGATTCTCAATCCGCTCACTATGACTTCATAGACGCATCTTACATCCTCGGAAATCTTATCCTCCCTGTTTTGTTGTAGAACCGGGCAGTATGCATCGTTTATAGTCGCTACCGCCTCCTTATAGGTACTCCCTCCGACTTTACTCCCGGAGGCTGCAAACTTGCCAACCACATATGGAATGGCCGCTACGCTTTTGAGTGCCCGTTCGGCAGATTCTAATGCAGCTTCATCCGAATTCGCCAAGATTAAGAACATACCACCAGTTACACCTTTCATTGTCCCAAATCTTCTCTCTACGTGAAACCATCCATCCATTCTAGGGATTTTTAGTACATCTCTCCCGAATTCCTGGGTCTCCTTTTCAAATCCATCTCCAAAGGTTTGTATTACTGTACCCCTAACATCTATGAATCTTTCAGCCATTTCTCTCGGCAGAACGTCAAAAACGTTGGTTTTGGGATACGGGAGAACACCCTTCCTTATCCTAACAATGAGCCAGTGTTTCAGTTGTTCAAATCTTCTGTCGATAACTTGGATTGTGAAGCCTGGTCTTTTATCAGGAGTATTTTCCGGTTTAACCTCAGCTTCTAATGAAGCTTCTGAAGGAGGAATAGTAGCTGATCTGCCAAGCCCCTTGGCCTCTAAAGCAGCTTCTAGGGCCCATTTCCTATTTACAGATGTTATAAGTATCCTGGCTATGTGTGCGGTAAAAATCTCACAGAATGTATCCTCAACGTCAACTCCGTTAACCTTGAATTCCACTGTCGAATGTCTCCGTTCATTTTAATCTGGGAAATTGAGTCTGGTTGATTATTGCAATGCTTATGCTAGGGCACTTCATGCTAAAAAACCTTCATAAATCCGGGAAATGAGATGCACCATCAGGTTTTCATAATCAAGAACCGGTAAATATATAGGAATGAAAAATGGTTTTCGTACATGATTTAAGGGAACGCAAATTAGCGAGGTTTTTTGATAAGATGGAGAAATGGATATGACAGAAATCGCAGAGCTTATTCAACAGGAAGATGTGAAAGAGGTAGTTCTTCAGTTTACGGACATATCTGGTATCTTGCATTCTCTTTGGGTCTCTTCTAGGCTTTTCCCGAAGATAGCCGAGGATGGTATACACGTAGATGGTTCATCCCTGGCTGGCGTGGTGGACGTCAGCAAGAGCGATTTGAAACTATTGCCGGATTTGGACACATTCGCTATATTGCCCCCCGGAATTTTCTCTCAGAAAGTTGCAAGGGTCGTTTGTGACATTTACCATCCAGAATCAAGCAGACCTTTTGAGCTTGATGTCCGATTCGTCCTTAGGAAAGCAATGAACGATGCTAAGAAGAATCTGGGTTCCTCTGTAGATTATTTCACTGCAAGTGAAATAGAATTCTTCTTATTTGAAAAGGAGGAGGATGGCAGTATCAGATTAGTGGACGAAGGGGGCTATTTGGCTACTCCCCCTGCGGATCGTGCCGCCAACTTAAGACTCGAAATTACCGAAACCCTGAGAAAAATGGATGTTTCCATCGAGAAACATCATCACGAAGTGCCACATGGAAAAAGCGAGCTTAATCTGCCTTACTCGCAAGCATTGAAAATGGCCGATACCGCCTACCTAGTCAAGTTTCTCGTGAAGTTTATGGCGGCCAGACGAGGATTGATTGCCTCCTTTATGCCGAAACCTTTTGATCACGAATACGGCGCCGGTTTGCACACTCATTTAAGTTTAATGGACACTGAAAGGAATCAAAACATATTCTCCGATCCAGAAGGAAGCTATGGGCTGAGCGAAATAGCGTTAAGCTTCATGGCGGGTATCCTAGCTCACGCAAAGGCATTGGCAGGCATAACCAACCCTTCGGTCAACTCTTATAAACGGCTCGTGCCCGGTTGGGAAGCCCCTGTCTATATTTCTTGGGCTCGATACAATCGATCAGTGCTCGTCAGAATCCCCCCTGGAAAAGGAAACTCAACTCGGATGGAGTACAGACCCACAGATGGATCGTGCAATTTCTATATCGCATATGCTGCTCTTCTTTCCGCTGGACTGGACGGCATTCAAAAGAGAATGGAACCTATGGCACCGGTGGAAGAGGATATTTACAAGATGGGCGAGTCAAAACGAACTAAAAAAGGCATAGAAACGCTTCCATCGAATCTAGAGGCCGCGTTGAGAGAACTCTCCAAGGACCAGGATCTTCAAGAGAGCCTAGGAGATGCATTCCACAAGAAGTTTTTGGAACTTAAGATGAAAGAATGGAAAGATTACAGTGTCGCAGTACACGAATGGGAGAGAAAAAAGTATTTAGATGTTTAATTCTGGGAAGATTTTCAGAACATATTTCCTTTGCATCCGAACGTTAAATGGAGGAAGAATCATGGGAAAGGAGGCCGATTTCGCAATAATTAATGCAAAAGAGCTGGTGACTCTGAAGGACTCAAGTGACAAACCGAGGGTAAAAGATGCAATGAACGATCTGGGTATTGTCCAGGAAGGGGCCATTGCAGTGAAGGGTGAAAGAATAGTAGCTGTTGGACCTACGGACGAAGTACTGAGCGATCTTGAAAAAGGTTTCGAGACTATAGATGCTTCCAACAAGTTGGTGACGCCAGGACTAATCGATCCACATGTACACTTAGTCTTCGCAGGTACGAGAGAGCATGAACTCGAGGCAATGGCTGTAAAGGGTGTACCCTATTTAGAGATTAAGGCTCGAGGAGGAGGAATGCCAACATCTCTCAAGAAAACGGCTGAGACAAGTTTTCAGGAGCAGCTCAGAATAACTTCCCGAATACTCGACAAAATGCTCATTCACGGTACCACGACAATCGAGGCGAAAAGCGGCTATGAGATGACTTTCCAGGGTGAAATAAGGCAGCTAGAGATAATCCAGACTCTCAACAAGGCTCACCCTATCGATCTGGTTCCGACCTTCTGCGCGCAGGGGATTCCTCCAGAATATGAGAATAGAGTGGATGATCTAACAGATGAGATTGTAGAGAAGTGGATACCAGAAATAGCCAGAAGAGGCCTGGCCGAATATGTGGACGTGTTCTGCGAAAAGGGCTACTTCAACCTTGAGCAAACAAGGAGAATATTGGAAGCGGGAAGAGAATACGGCATGAAGCTGAGAAACCACTGTGATTGGCTTGCTTACAGCGGCGGTGCCAGACTGGCTGCAGATATCGGAGGAGTGGTCTCGGCGGATCATCTCATTTTCACTCCAATGGAGGATGTTGAGGCATTGAGGGAACAAGGCACGATAATAGTATTCTTGCCAACTTCTCCATTCTGTTATGTAGGGAAATACGCTAACGCCCGTGGGATCATTGAAAGGGGGGCGGCAGTTGCTTTGGCAACAGACGTGAGCGCAGCCAACCTCTGCGAGTCAATGCAGATGATGATGACGCTTGCTGTTCTTCGGATGAAGATGACAACTGCAGAGGCTCTCACTGCTGCCACGATTAATGCAGCCCACTCAATAGAACGAGGGCATGAAGTAGGATCACTGGAGACAGGAAAGAAAGCAGATATTGTTATATTTGACGCTCCAAATCACAAGTTCTTCGCGTACAATTATGGAATCAATCTCGCGGAAAAAGTCTTCAAGAATGGAAAGTTGGTAGCGGAAAGTGGAAGACGAGTAAGCTAACCCTCCCTTTAGAACCAGTTTGAAGAAAGCCCAGATTGATTAGGAGGTACTTCTTGAATGAAGGTGTTAAGAAGGAGACACACCGCTCGAACTCCTACTCTAGTTCAAGACCCACTAGGAAAGTACTATCCGAAGTCTGCGTGACTGGAATCAAATGATTGTGTTATTCCCTGCTTTTACATGCCGTAGCCAGTAGGATTCTGGATATCTCTTGGAACATATGTTCTAAGAAACACCGTAGAAAACCTTCTTAAGTCGAATTCTTGTGGCGTTTTGGAATCTTACCTTATGGCAAAGCAACATTAATAAATCGATTTACTTAGTAGTTCGTGTCGCGATGTTCTTCAAGGGCGAGGGAAGAATAAGATATGAAGCATGCTCGTGTATTTCCAATGATTCTTTTGGCGGTCTTTGCCCTGACACTACTAATGGTAGATGTCTCGGTTCCTCAAGCGAACCAGGTGCCCCGAGACCTCTTAAGTGATTGGCCCATGTTTCGACGTGATCCAGCCCACACGGGATATACAAGCATGATGGCTCCCTTTCACCCATCGCTAATCTGGACTTACGAGACTGGTCATGAGATTGTCTCCTCTCCTGCTGCTGCAGACGGAAAAATCTACATTGGCGCTTATAGTAGCCGTGCCAATGATATTGGCTATGTCTACTGTCTGAATGCTAAAGACGGCACCCTAATATGGAAGTACAGAACGGAAGGCCAGCTGCTTGAATCTTCTCCTGCCGCTGTTAGCGGCAGAATCTACCTAGGTGCTTCAAGCGGCGACGTTTATTGCTTGGATGCAGATGATGGTAGACTGATCTGGCGGTATTCAACCGGAGAATGGGTGCGGTCTTCTCCCATTGTAGTTAATGAAAGAGTTTACATAGGTTCTGGCAATTCGGATATTGGGGA
>JBHLPL010000103.1:0-6986 GCA_048939465.1 Promethearchaeota archaeon
CCACCACCTTTCGGTGATACTGTAACGTAGTTGACATCGCTATCGTTTACAACAGTGCAGTTGATCGTAGTACCATCAGTTAATCCTGTAACACCGACTCTATTTGCTAAGGAAACGTATATTCCAAACTGTAACTCTGTGGGACTGGCATTATAATTCAGCGAAGACACCACACCAACATGAACCGATGATTCAGCAAGCAGCCAATCAAGTGTATTTTGCGCCAGTTGTAGATTATCTAAATCATCAATTAGATCATAGTAGAATGCAAGTTCGTTAGCAAAAACTGCGACTCTTCCACCACTCGGATGTTGATATACCGCCAATACAGGTTCATTTTGATAACTGGCAATTGTTTGAGCAGGTGAAGAGACCTGCAATGGTGACCCAGAGCCCAAAGTATAGCTGCTAACTCCGGCAGTTATTGGGTGGGTACCAATATCTGTAACAGTTATGTCTGCAGAAGTAAGTCTAGTTATCCCGAGGTCCTCAACCCTTACAATGCTTTCACCGTATGAAGTTTTATATTGAATACCGTAAGGGGCAAGAAGTCTGTTCAGAGCTTCCCCCGCAGTAAATGGATAGTACGACCCGAGCACCAACAGAGATCCGCCTTCACTTACAAACTGGTGAATGGCAGTTGTCTCTGATTCTGTGAAATCGAGCTCAATATCAGGAAGCATGAGAATATCGTAGTTCTTAAGACTTTCATAGGTAATGAGTCTTTCATTCACATCCACATCGTATCCATAGTCCCCCATTTCTTGTATGAACGTGAGATAGTTGTAATATGGTGAGTCTTCAAAGTCGTAGTTGTGTAGTCTGTCGAAGTATACACGTCCTCTCGGAAGTTCTACGGTGAACGAAATGGAAATGTTGTGCAAACTGACTCCGTCAGTTGCATTAAGGATTTCTATTCTTCCAGAATAAGCTCCGATCCCAGTATCAACGGGTAAAGTGATGTTTACTCCGATCTCGGCCAGATCAACAACATATAGTTCCCATGTTCCATTTGTTTGGTACGTTGAATTTCCCAGCGTAATGAACGAAGAGGCGCTGCCGGTTCCAATATTTGTTACGTTAAGGTCAACAGGTTCTCCGGTAATGAAGGCTACATTGATCGAGAGTGTATCTCCAGGGAATCTTACAACCCAAGGATCTAAGGGAATCGCGTCTGGAAGAATCGTGGTAATCGGTATTTTCCCGCCAGATACGGTTGAGTTGCGAACATCCAGATAACTCAGTGCAGTAGACACATTTATCCTTCCGGATCCTTGGACATTGGCGTCATAGCCAGCCAATTCATCTGCAGTCTCCATCAAGGCTACACGAAACGCGTGAGGATTGTTCACAAGGTTTGGAAAAGCCTGCATAAGTAGAGCGACTGCTCCAGCCACATGCGGAGTGGCCATGCTCGTGCCACTTAAAGTAAGATAATCTCCGCCAGATCCCGGTATAACCCCTCCTTCAAAACCATAGTATGTTGCGGCAATTTCCATTATCGAGTCAGGGGACAGCGGGGCAACTATGTTATCACCAGGGGCAACAACGTCGGGGTCAACCCGGTTGTCTAATGCTGGTCCCTTGCTGCTGAAAGAAGTCATTTCATCATCAAGATCACTAGCTCCAACCGTTATCACACCTCTGGCTGATCCTGGAGAGTCTCCGCTCAAATAATACGGTCCACCGTTTCCGGCAGCGACCACAACCACTACGCCTTGAGCCACAGCATTGTCCACAGCTGTGGATAGTGGATCATCGGGATCAGGTGTTCCCCCACCTATACTCATGCTCAAAATATCGGCACCAGCAGTGAGAACGCTCCACTGAACCGCAGCGATTATATCTGACGAGTATCCAAATCCTGCACCATTGATACACTTTGCGTTTACTAGTTGAGCTTCAGGAGCCACACCCTTATACATGTAGCTTGAGGCTTCACCTGTTCCTGCAGCAGTTCCTGCGACGTGAGTTCCGTGACCATTCAGATCGGTGGTTTCCAGTTCGTCTGTCGCAAATGAGCGAGCGGCAACGACTTTTCCGCTGTCTAGGTCTGGATGCGTATCATTTATACCTGTGTCAAGGATCGCAATTTTTATCCCCTGTCCGAGATATCCTTGCGAATGTACATAGGGGGCACCAATAGCATCAAGGCCCGTTTCATATATAGCCTGTATTTGAGCAGATTCAATCGTATCAGCAGGTTCAGGAACCCAGTAGATGTTGTCATGATATATTTTTCGGACAAATGGAAGTTCAGCAATATCTGGAACTCTACCTAAAGGCAATTCCCCGCTTACTGCAGAGATTATTGAATACTCATAAAGTTCTTCGTAAGAGCCGCCTATTTTGGTCTTAATGGTCTCCGAGGCCAGAGCTGAGTCCAGTCCATCCTTGAAGGTGATTATGATTCTTGTGGGCGTGTTAACATCCTCTGAATTAAGAGCGTCCTGAAGCACGGAGTCTAATTTGGAGTTCAGCAGTAACATATTATTTCCCTGGTACAGGGTAAGTCCAAAAGCAATTGATGCAGCAAAGAATACGTTAGATACCAGCAGAGTAAGTAAAATCATTGAGCCCAATTCTCTTTGAAATCGTCTCATTAATTTCTCCCTCAAAGTGAAATTTGACTGAGTAGTATAGAAGTTTAGAAGTTATAAATCTTATAAGAGTATTGCATAATCACTCACCGAGATATTGAACAGCAGATATTTTATAAATATAAAACGTTATATCTTGATATCATAGAATAGGCGAGAATCCTAGAAGAGGAGGAAACAAAATGGCTAAGAAGGTTACAATTTCTGTAATAAAGGCGGATGTGGGATCACTATGTGGCCATCACGTTGTTCACCCAGAGCTGATGAAACTCGCAAGAAAGATGTTGGAAGATGGAAGGAAAGATGGTGTCATTATTGATTACTTCGTTACCAATTGCGGCGACGATCTTGAACTCATTATGACTCACAGAAACGGAGAGGACAACGATAAGGTTCATGGGCTGGCTTGGAACACCTTCCTTAAGGCTGCCGACAAGGCCAAGGATATGCAGCTTTATGGAGCAGGACAAGACATACTCGGTGAAGCTTTTTCCGGAAACGTAAGAGGAATGGGACCAGGGGCGGCCGAATTGGAGTTTGAAGAAAGAGCAAGCGACCCTATAGTTGTATTCATGATGGATAAAACGGAGCCGGGCGCTTTTAATCTTCCTTTGTTTAGAGTGTTTGCAGATCCATTCAACACGGCAGGATTGACAATAGATCCGAATATTCACCAAGGATTCATTTTTGAGATTATGGATGTTCATGAAGACAAGGTTGTGAGCCTCAAGTGTCCAGAGGAGACGTATGATTTGCTGGCACTTATCGGAACAACAGGACGCTATGTAATTCGGAAGGTCTTTAGGCATGACGGTCTACCAGCAGCTGCTTGTTCAACAACACGTCTGTCATTGATAGCAGGCAAATATGTTGGGAAGGATGATCCCGTAGCCGTTGTAAGAGCGCAAAAAGGGTTGCCTGCGGTTGGCGAAGTACTGGAACCGTTTTCTTTCCCCCACCTCGTAGCAGGTTGGATGAGAGGAAGTCATCGGGGACCGTTAATGCCAGTCTCTCAACGAGATGCAAAGTGTACAAGGTTTGACGGCCCACCCAGAGTACTTGCACTAGGTTTTCAATTGAATAAAGGACGTCTAGTGGGACCTGCAGACATGTTTGACGATCCAGCATTTGATTTAACAAGACAGAAGGCAAACGAGATTGGCGATTACATAAGACGGCATGGACCGTTTGAGCCAAGCAGATTGGGTCCAGAAGAGTTAGAATACACAACGTTGCCTCAAGTTCTAGAAAAGCTAAAGGATCGCTTTAAAGAGGCATAACCATCCTCTTTTTCTTTCTGATTTCTTTGCTTGAAATGGTTTTGCCTATGTCTCGGATATCATTGACTCGACTTTGTCTTTCAGTTTACTAATGGCCTGAACAGCCGGACAATCCGGTGAATACTCGATAGGGGCCACACCGGCTATATCTGCTTCTATCATTTTAGGATCAAAAGGTATCTCAGCCAAGATATTCAAATCTAGCTGCCTTAGTTTTGATTTGGCAGTTTTTGCTTCCTTTTCGCTTCTCACCTTATTTAGGATCATATATATTTGGCCTATGCCGAGATCATCTGCAAGAGTAGAGATGCGCTTGGCCACTTCGATGGACTTCATCCCAGGTTCAACCATTACCAACATTATATCAACACCTTTGGTTGTTCCTCTGCCTAAATGTTCGACTCCTGCTTCCATGTCCATTACGACCAAGTCCCTACGCTCAAGTATTAGATGATGCATAAGAGCGCGAATTAAAGCATTTTCGGGGCAAAAACACCCAGTACCGCCCTGTTCAATTGTGCCCAACACCAGTAGATTTACATCATCTGGTCCTACAACACCGAACTTCCCCACTATATCATCAACCTTAGGATTTAGTTTAAAGACCTGTCCAAATCCGGTTCCTGAAGATACACCTGTTCGTTCTTCAGCCAATTCAACATTTTTCGCAAGTGGGACTATTCGTGCGGCGACATCAGGCGCAATACCAATAGTAGACGCAAGATTTATGTTGGGATCGACATCAACGGCTAACACCCTATACCCATCCCTAGCAAATAGCCTTGCCAGGGTGCCCGCCACAATCGATTTACCTGTACCGCCTTTTCCTGCAACACCAACCTTCAAATGCAAACCCCCAAATCTTCTGAATCATTAACGCAACAGCACTGCTATCTCAGTCAGGTTTGAGAAGATTCAGAAATGCCTGTTCTGGCAAGAGATCGATTTTCATCACAATTCTCTCTACAGCCTTTACGGCAGGCGAATTATCAGGTAGAGACAAAAGAGACTTGCCCACCATATTGTAGTTCATTATGTTGGAATCTTGCTGTATAATTCCTGCAAATTTCATACCGATTTCTGTTGCCTCCTCGCTAAGAGTGTTCTCCATATCGGGAGAAAATCCGTTACCGATAAGATACATTTCTTTCAGGCCGATATGGACTTCTTCAGTTATTTCCTTTATTCTCCGAGCCGTCTCAAGACCCATTTTCGAAGGGTCTGTAACTACGAGCATAATGTCTACGTCCCGATCAGTTCTACGACTGAGATGTTCAAGACCAGCTTCCATATCCATCAAGGTAATAGTATAATTTCTGGATAAGGTATCTAAGATCTTTGTAAGAACACTATTTACGTAACAGTAACATCCTTCGCCCTCAGAACGCCCCATCGCAAGCAAGTCGAATTGGGGCGTTTCTACCAATACATCATATACCCATGCTTCCAGTAAATCGCTTTTTGACACGGAAGCAGCAATGGTTCCTTGCTCTACTTCTTTCCTGAGTTTAGCTGCGGTCATTCCTACAGTATTACTTATCTTGACACCAAGGACTCCTGGAAGATTTACCGCAGGGTCGGCATCAACAGCGAGAATACTTCTTATGCCTTCATGCTTATTCTTCAGCAAGATCTTTAGGATTAGGGCCACAACAGTAGTTTTTCCACTTCCACCCTTACCTGAAACCGAAATTACTAGCTTCTTGTTCAAGGTCTATCATCTTTCCTTTCTTCGGCAATAGAATAGTACTTAAAGCAATATAAAAAAAATATCAGTCCTTTTTGTTCCAGTGTTGATCTAAGAATTTCTTAATGCCGCTGCTATCCTCTGGACCAACAAGCACAGACCAACCTGAGGCTTCTTCTAAGTCACCTCTTATTCTAGAGGCCATTCTAGGGATTACTATGTTCTTATGATCTACTTTGCTTTTCACATCGTATTCTTTCATTGCTTCTGCAGCAATTTCACCAGTCAATTTTCGCCCTGCAACTGCCGACGATACGCTTAGACCTTCAGTATTAGTGACTACTAGGTAACAATTAATATTGGCACTTTCTAAGTCACTTAAAACCGTGAAGTAGGTCAAAGCGAAATTCGTTGTGAGCAAAACAGGTGAAGTCCTGTCGGGCTTACCTATAATACGCAAGCCAGCCTCTACATCAACAGGTTTCTGAGGATCGTTGTATAGGTTATCACGTAGAAACAGTTGGGGGAGGATTGTCCACATATCCAGACTATGCATTATCAGTATGTCTGCGAATCTTATTATTTGAATGGAAGCGAGTATTGCCTCGTTCCATTTAGCAACATCAGTAGGACCGTCATAACCGGCCCACACAACGATCGGAGTTCCCATTAGAGGATATCCAAGAAGTATGTCATCTTCTTTGGTAGCTGCAAGTCGGAGCATTGTAAAATTATCCAAGGTGTTACCCAGCCCTTCACCAAAAGCAGTGCCGGGGTCAAGGACTAGATCTTCAATGCCGAACCTCGCTAATGTGTTTGTAAGCGATCTGAGAAGTTTAAGATTTCCTTGTGTAGAGACTGCCAGTGGACAATTATACTCTGCTGCCAGTTCTCCCATTTCAAACCAGTTATCCTCAGTTGCAGTATAGATTAACGGTCTTTTATCTCCTGCAGTCTTCAGTCCACTCTCTATTACTTGTGGATTGGATGAGCACAGAACCAAAGGTAGCTTAGTATTTTTTGTGATTACCTTCAAGGCCTTTTCAAATTTGGAAGGGTCATTAGAGGTGGATCGAACTGCAATCGCATCAAGTTTTATTTGCTTACCAATGTATGTGTAGCTGAGTCCCTCGACCGCCTTAACACGATCTATCAGATCTTTTTTGGGCATTTCATCAGTCACGTCTATAGCGATAACGGTAGGATTCGTGTATCGCAAATCGTGACGGTACATGACAAGCTTGCCGCCAATTTTCGTGGTTTTTTCTCCATTTCCAAAGGACACTTCCCTTACAGGAGGTCTTAGCATTTCCTCCAGAGTCTCCACATTCTTCTTGTATTTCGGATCTTCATAAAGGGGAGTGCATAGCTTCAAGTCGACTGTCCTCTCTGCAAGCTTTGTTGCAAGAGCCATACAGT
>JBHLPL010000021.1:0-22258 GCA_048939465.1 Promethearchaeota archaeon
AACCAGCGACAAGAACGTAATAGGAGATGCGGTTTTAACCGATGCCGGCGTAGAAATTATGGTTGGGGAGGTCGTTTCCATAGATTCGGATAACAAGGTCTGCAAAACTGCTGATGGTACAGAGATCGGTTTCGAAAAACTTGTGTTGGCAACTGGTTCCAATCCAGTGGTTCCTAGATGGCTTAAAGGAGCAAATTTGGAGAACGTCTTTACAATCCGCAAGGATAAAGGATATCTTGATGATATTGTCGCAAAACTTAACGGATTCGAGAGAATAGTTGTCATCGGTGGCGGTTTCATCGGCGTTGAGGTATCAGATGAGTTGAAAAAACGTGGAAAAGATGTAACCATTGTTGAGATCCTACCTCATATACTGGGTCTTGTTTTTGACGATGATATAGCAATTAAAGCGGAGGAGACCGTCAAGGCAAGGGGTGTGGATGTGAAGGCCGGTTCTGGTGTCAAAGAGATATTAGGGGATCGAAAAGCAGCTAGCGTCCTACTGAATAATGGGGAAAAGCTCGAAGCCGACGCAGTAGTCTTGTCTATGGGTTATCGTCCCAATACAAGCCTTGCTGGAGAGTCAGGGATAAAACTAAACGAGATGGGATTCATCAAGGTAGATGAATATATGAGGACGGATAACAAAGATATCTTTGCAGTTGGTGACTGTGCTGAGAAGAGGGATTTCAACACCAGAAAACTGAGCGGTGTTATGCTTGCTTCTACTGCTTGTGCAGAGGCGAGAATTGCCGGCATGAATTTGTACAAGCTTTGCGCGCTAAAAACATTCAACGGGATCATTGGCATTTTTTGCACGGCTATTGGAGAAAACGCCTATGGCTCGGCAGGATTAACCGAGAATGCAGCTATCAAGGAAGGGTTTGACATCGTTACTGGAACCTTTGAGGGTGTTGATAAGCATCCTGGAGCAATGCCCAACACACACAAGCAACTTGTCAAACTTATTGCCTCACGGGAATCAGGTATGATACTTGGTGGAGAAGTTGTAAGCGGACCAAGCACAGGAGAACTGGTGAACATGATCGGACTTGCCATTCAGAACAGAATGACTGTGTATTCCATCTTAGCTACCCAGGTCGGAACCCATCCATTGCTTACTGCACCGCCAACCGCATATCCTCTCATCAAGTCTGCCGAAGTAGTTGCAAAAAAGATCAAAGCGTAGATTCAATCACTACACGAACTTCCCGCCCTTTTTTTGTCATTTACAGGTTAGATACGCTCGATCTTGAATATGACTGGTCTCAACCCATCGGTACAACAGCTCACTTCAGGAGCTTCCTTACCCCCTTCCTTTGAAAAATTCCCTCCATACCGCAACGTGGTCACTACTGTGAAAATGTCACTCCAAGCCCAGTAGCAGAATCCCTCTGGCATCTCTCCATCATCCCCGACAATAAACTCTTGCCCCTCTTCAAATACGCTACAAGCTTCTGAAAACTTATTCAGAGGAGGACTATCACCGAATACATCCCTTGTATTCATCTTCTTTAGGACCGTTATCTTGACTTTGCTTTTCTCTGCCATAAAATCGCCCACTTCCTCTTCTTTCATATATCTAAACCACCTCAAAGAGACTCCTTCCTGGAGGGCGGAGAGGAATTGAGTGGTTCTTAAATACTTTCGTGGTATATAAGCTAGCGGGTCTAAAGGCACACCTCTCTCTGATGTGGAAACGGTTGATGACCTATGAAGACGGTGGGGTAAACCCTATAGCCCGACGCTACATGCGGATTACCGGGCTGGGGCGCTGTAAACTGTCCCATGATTTGGCGTGTGATGAAACCAAAGCCCAGAAGGGAATTGCGGTCAAGCATAGTCATAAGCTCCTTCTGCAAGGGAGGAGTAGTTTACATATCTGATACTGCCGGGATTATTTCGTTCTGAAATATCTCCAATGGCCTGTACTGATCAAGAGGATATCGCATATTGAATATCGCATGATCAATGCCAATCTTGGCCAGTTCTTTCAAATGATCAATGGTTTCCTCCGCCGTCTTCAGCAATCTGGATTTGTAAGTGACATCATCTCTTCCTTTCCATTCCATAGAGTCTGGCAATTCTGAGTGTCCCAAAAACACATTTCCCAGAGTTGTCTTTTCAATCTCATGATAAGGCCGTCCAACGTCCTCACAATGTTTTCTAAGAATATTCAATGCATTTTTGACAATCCCCAATCCTGGACGTGTAAACAGATTACATCCGTCAGCATATTTGGCCACAAAACGAAGAGTCTTCTTTGGCCCCATTCCCCCAATTAGAATAGGTGGACGGGGCTTTTGGATGGGCTGGGGATTGCAGAGTGTTTCTTTCAGTTTATAGTGCTTACCCATAAATTCACCGTTGTTATCACTCCACATCTGCTTCGCAATCTGAAGGGATTCCTCCAGCATCTCGAAACGAATCTTCCAGGTATGAAACGGAATACCTAAGCCAATCGATTCTCTTTCAAACCAGCCAGCACCAATTCCGAAGTAAGCTCGTCCCCCAGACATTATGTCCAGAGTCGTTACAGTTTTAACCAAAACTCCTGGGTGTCTATAGATATTCCCTGTAACCAGCGTGCCCAGTTTGACTCTTTTTGTTAATGCGGCAATGTAATTCAGCACGGAGTAGCCTTCGTGCATATCGTCTTCAGCCGGTCCTGTGATGTAATCTCCTGGTCTTTGTTTGAGACCGTCACTTCTCCCCAGTTGAAAATAATGATCCATCACCCATATGCTGTAAAATCCCGCTTTTTCAGCCGTGATAGCAATGTCTCTTATGTCTTTGGCAAACCCTTCAGGCCCACTAGGAAACGTAAAATTAGGAATCTGAAGTCCGACTTTCATGGGTCTGGGTATCATTTGGCAGTTTATAAGCTTTGTTCATTTGATCTTCTTGAGATTGAGCCTAAATTGAATTGGATCTAATGAATATCGATTAGTTACTGTACAGAACCCTTTCCAAGATAAGCATTCCAAATGTCGACGGATAGTATTACTTGAATCCTCTTGGATCAGGATCGGCGGCAGTTTCTGGATCATTCTTTCGCCAACCATTACATCGATTCCAGAAATTATCCCTCGAAGTCTCTCAGCAACTTCTCAAATTCAATACCGCTGACCGCATTGATAACCTCTCTGATTTCCTTTTTCCTCTTCTCGAGCGTAGCCTTCTCACTACCCTCCGGACATATATTGCAGGCTTCCGAAAAAAGATCAAACGATTCGCTGCGCCCTATCTTAAGGGTGTTGTACTCCGACATAACAGTTCTGAGAAGATGACTTTCCTCTTGGGGAAGCTCGTGATAAACTCTCTGCATCAGGTCTCCTGGAGCACCGAGTACTAGTTCTAGATCGCGAATAACACTCCCCATCGACCATTCAGTGGTGGCGCTTAGTACTGGAGAAAGCCAGTATTTTGCCTCCCCCTTAAAACCTAAAATAAGAGCTTCGAGATAATCTTTGGAAAGTTTGTGATATTCCTCTTCTACCGAAGCGTTTTGAACATAATATAAAGCCGAGGTAAAACTCTCGGCTGCCTTATTATAAATATCACTTGCTATTCTTCCGCGTTGGTAGGCTTCAATTATCCTTTTGGATGCATCCAAAAACCCCAGGTGATCATATCTCTCCTGCATTAGCTTACTGACACCTACCCATCTAGATGGATCTGAGGGCTGTTTCTCAAGCCATTTAGATAGAGATACCTCGACTTTTACTTCAGCCTCGTATCCCAAGGCCCAACCCTTCATGTAGGGGGTAGACCGTCTAGCACTTTGCGTGTAAGCTGAACCGATTAGCTTCGCAAAAAGCCCCAGAGCATAGTTTATGTCGTCTATTTTGACTGTTTTCTCGGTATCGGGGTCTGTAACCTTCAATCTTAGACTCTCACCGAAATGGAAGCTGCTGCCAGCATCCTTCAGTAGTTCCATAAACTCCTCCAATTTTTCAATATTTTTCTCTTCGTATAGCCTCTTGTTTATGATATGTGCTGTGGACGCCGCAGAGTCTTTGAGTGCAATTAGACTCCTGATTTGCTCTATCTGATTTTGGGTTAGGACTTCGTCATATTTCTTGAGAAAATCATCTATATTTCCGCTGTCAATTACATTCGATAGCTCTTTTTCGAGAGATTCCTTTTTGACTTTTCTTTTTAGCTTATCAAAAAGCCATCCTGCAATTTTCTTAATTCCATCCACAATTAACGGTGCGATTAGTTGTCCTGTAATTGTGCCAATAATGCTTGGAAGCAAGAGATGCCCCCCTTCATTGCTTTAGCAACAATCTACTTCCTTACTAGTTCCTAATTTAGTTTGCTATTTTTTTACAGCAAAGCGGGGCCAATTTGCTTAATAAGTATAAAAGGATGATGTGTGCTTATTCTGAGATACATGTTTCATAAATGTGAAAAAAACAAGGAGCTGCTTTGATGAACTTGAAGAAATTTACCATACTGCATTCCAATGACATGCATGGAGACTTTTTGGCCGAAGTTGAAGGCAAGGAAGGGAAACTAATCGGTGGGCTTGCGCTCTTATCAGGATACATAAATCAGGTGCGTAGGGAAGAGGAAAACGTTTTCTATGTTATTTGCGGTGATATGGTGCAAGGATCATTGATAGATTCTGAATACAAAGGCATATCTACTATCGAAATCATGAATTACTTAGCTCCTGATGTCGTGGCTCTTGGCAATCATGAATTTGACTATGGTCTCCCCCATCTTCTATTTCTGGAGAAAATGGCCAATTTTCCAATCGTCAACGCCAATTTATATGTCAGACAATATAACAAGCGGCTGATGCACCCCTATGTCATACTGAAAAAGGCTGGATTCGATATACTGTTTACAGGTATAATTACTGAAAAAGTGATGGATTCTATCAGAAGCGACAAGCTCATCGGAAGCTTTGTTTCACTAGAAGATGCAAGTCGTGAAGTGGGCAGAATAACAAATGCCTACAAGAATGATGACATAGATCTCACCATTCTGCTGACCCACATTGGTTTTGAATCCGACATAGAATTGGCAAAACTTCTTAAACCTGAATGGGGAGTTGATATCATTCTTGGGGGTCATTCACACACAGTCCTCAAAGAACCAGCGATGGAAAACGGAATACTCATTGCTCAGGCGGGTGTAGGAACCGATCAGATCGGAAGATTCGACATAATGGTTGACGATGACACAAATAGCGTTGTTGAATACAAATGGCAGCTTATTCCAATAGATGAGAATCTTGCTGAACCCGATGAAAAGCTTCAGGAATACATAAACTCATTCCAAAAAGAAGTCGACCGAAAATACAACACCATGATCTGCAAACTCGCGCAAACCTTGACACACCCTGCCAGAGAGACAGAGACAACTCTTGGGAACCTGCTCGCAGACTCTTTCGCAGAAGCGGCAGAATGTGATGTAATGCTGCTTGGAAGCGGGTCAATTAGAGCCAAGGAAATGGGTCCGTTGGTGACGCTGAAGGACTTATACGCTTGTTTCCCCTACGATGACACTTTGACTCGGTACACGATAGACGGTGAGAAGCTGAAGAAAATCTTCTCCCACATTATGCGAACAGAAAACAGAAACAGTGAAGGCGAATGTTATCAAGTGAACAATAAGGTGAAGGCAGTTTATAGTGATAAAAACCACGGACTTGTATCGCTTAAGATTGACGGCAAAGATGTTTCAGATACAGGTTCCTATTCAGTCTGTCTACAGGGATACCACTTCAACAATTCAAAATCATACCTTGACGTATCGCAAGATGAGCTTTTAGAGTCGGGAAAAAGAAGAGTAATTTCGACTTCAGCACAAGAGGTGTTGGAGGAATATCTTCGCAACCACCAAAACATAAATCGATCAATTGAAGGAAGACTATCTTTTCAGTAACCAACGCCTATTTGGCAAATGAATACGAAAAGAAAGGAAGAGATTTCGCTTTTCAAAACTCTTTGCCCAAAACGTATGCTTTCTCCAAGTATTTCTTTCGGACCTCGTCACCGACCGCTGGCACCGCGTATAGGTTGACTATTTTGTAATCTTGGATTCCAGTCAACCAAAAGACTGTACTGAGTAATTTTTTCGCCGCATCTCCTGCCCCCGAAGTCCTGTAAAACTCCTCAGGCATGCCCGTCGTACGTATGGATATGGCTTTCTTGTCCCCGAGAAGTCCGCGCATCCCCTCTTTACCCGCAACATAAGCAAATCCGTGGCTAAAAACCCGCTCCTGCCATCCCATAAGAATTGACGGCATGTAAAATCCCATGGTAGGGTAGATGAATGCCATGGCATCTGCTTGGGACACTTTTTCTTGCTGATCCAGTACATCTTGGGGCATTTTTCCTCCGGCAAATTGAACCAGATCCTCAACTTTCAAAGTTGTCTGGAATCCCAGGTTATACAGGTCAAGAACCTTGAAAGTATGTCCTGCCTCCTTAAGTCCTTTGGTAAATGATTCCAAGACAGCATGACAGAATGACTTTGGATTGGGATGCGCATAGACTATCAAGACTTCCATCTTTCCACCTTCTTTTTCCGCGTTCTAACAAATGATTAGATATAAAAGGTTTTCCTTACGTCGCTCCTATTATACGAGTCGAAGTTCGGGGCTGCTAAAAACAACTGGAAAAAGAAAGATGAGAAAAACGCGTGCATGCACATTATCCTTCATTTCTTCGTGATGGGAATATACAGGTACACAGCATCCCTTTCTGGGTCTCGGAAACCTTCGGGGTAGTATTCGTGAATTGCACCTGCTTGCTCATAACCTTCCCTTGGTGAGAATTTTTTGTAAAAATAAGTCATTCCGTCTCTAAAAGTCGGCAATGTACAAGCGATCGCTACGAATTTCTGTTCTGGAATATTCCAAGTTTTCCAACCCTTGGATGGTTTTGTGCCCGGATCGACTTCCCATCCTGCCAAGTATTTTCCTTTTCCTTTTTCTTTCCAAGGAGCCAAGTATTTATCGATCGAGCTCATGAGACCCCAAGCTCCCTTACCGGCCTTAACGAGGTCTTTAACCTCATCACGTCGGTCAAAGGCCTGTTCCCATAATTGTGGAATCCATTTAGGACCTTTGCTGACATCACCGCTCCCTTCGATCCCTAGCACAGTAAAGGCGGTTTTGGCTATGATCTTTGCATCCATTTTGAAGCCTCCAATGATAGTTCTCTCCAGTCCGGAACAGACCTAAAAGCTTAACCTATGCGGTCATAGTCCCGAATCAAGTGAAAGTGTTAATGACGCTCATTCTTATTGTATTTCAGTAGTTTGAATAAGAACAACCTGAGAGTCTTTCTACGTTACCTAATGGGCTCAGGCCATATGAATCAGCCCTTAACGGGTCGAAACTCAATAAACATCATTTGATCACTCTAAAAAATCCTTGTCAAGATGAGTATTCCAAATACTATGAATAATGCTGCTGCAACCCTTTTGATTAGAACTAATGGCAGCTTTTGACCTATTTTTTCCCCAATCAAAACTGCGATTCCGTTTACAATAAGAAAACCCAGAATTGCTCCAATAAATACTTCAACTGGGGCAATGAGACTAATCGTTAAGCTTATTACTGCGAGCTGCGTTTTGTCGCCAAATTCGGAGACGAATACAAACCAGAAGACCGTAGCAAATGAGGCAGCAGCCTCAACTGAGTCCTGCTCCTCCTTCTTGGCTGTCAGTAGGTAATAGAACCCGAGGATTATGAACACAGAGCCAGAAATGTATGCCAGGATATTGGATGGTATTACTTCCGTCAAAAAGAAACCGAGGCCGATACCGATTAATGTGACTGTTGACAACGCTAGGATGACTGCCGTCAAAACCGTGTAACGCTTTCTATATCGGGCGGAAAACACGATAGTTGACAGCATGGTCTTATCGCCAAATTCCGTAATAACTATCAGGATGAAAGCTGACGTAATTGCTTCAACGATCATTTTTTGCCGGTTTCTCTCAGGTCATCCTCTGTTATATAGATCTGGACAGCCTTTGAGTAAAACCTCCCAAGTTTCCTTTTAACCTTCAAGAAACCAAGAATAGGACAGATTTGATAATGCAAAATAAAGATTATTTTTGAGAAATTTCCTTACTCTGAACTTCTTTCCTAATAAAATCATGAAAAATTACTTAGATTTTGAAAACTATTGATCTAGTTGCGATCATTGCCAAAATAATCTTTCTGCAATCGATTTCTTTGACACAATAATGATCATTTGAATAGAGCCTACTGGGTAAATTTAGAGACAAAAAGGTGACAGTCAATGTTCAGGATAGAAGAAGATTGGAACGAAGAAGAAGATTGGAACGAAGAAGAGGAAGAAGACTGGTGATTTCAACAAGACCATTTGCAGAAAATTAGGTGATGAAAAAGAATGTCCAAGAAGAAGAAAGAAGGAAAGAAGAAAGGAAAGAAGAAGTAATAACAACAAATCAATTATGGAATAATCATTCTTTTTTTTCAAATCCTGCTATTTTTGGATTTGATTTCCCTAGGCGGTCACCTAAAGAAAGATTACTGATTCTAGCACTACTTCCTCAAGAAAATTCTAACTGCGGACGAGGATTTTAGATTTTTAAAATCAGTTTTCAATCATCGGAGTCTTACGAATATTAATCTTCATTTGACAAAGATAAGGGCATAATCAACTTTCCGTCTTCTATTGAAACCCATCAAATTCACTGTCAAAGCTAATTTGCCGGAGATTTAATATCACTTTATCCCAAGAAAATTCAGAGCACACTTGAATCGAATCCGCATCACCCATTCATCTATTCATACGAAAGAATTGTTCTCGCCTTCTTAAGTATTAACTCGAGAGTCTTCTCGGAGATTCCTGTTTCTTTTCTAATTTCCTCTGGTCTCTTTCTTATAAGGTCTCTTAGCAGTATTATTCCAGCTGATGTGATTTTCTTTCTATCGGAAGCCTTTAGACCTTTAAGATAGGTTATGGGGTACAATTTCTTTTCTTCAATCATAGTTTGTAGGTCATGATGACGAGGGGAACTCCACCCTATGTGATGAATACCTCTGCATTCTACATATTCTATGGCTTGTTTTGAGAGCTTGGTGTTGCAGACGATCATTGCCTTATCTATTCTGAAATCGTTCAATCCCAATTCAAACCCCTCAGTAACATCTTCGAGAACAGCTCTTAGTATGCGACTTTCATCTAAGCCCGTTTCTGTGTGATACCTATAGTGATGTTTTACTTCCACGATGTACGTTTCACCATTCTTGCTTGCGATAGCGTCGACCTCGTGCTCCGTGCATCTCCCCCGTATAATCTGGTTTGGAATGACTTTGTAACCATGTTCCCTTAGCAGGATTTGGATGAAATGTTCAAAATTAGGGGCTGGCCTCATCAAGCTCAAGGCTTCTCGCAGATCAATCTGGTGCTTAACGGCAGGTTTATGTTTGCCTAACTGTCTGAAAATCATTTTAAGAATCTTCTCTGTCTCAATGCCCTCATAGATGCCCGCTTCAACCGTCTGAGCGACTTTTTCGGAGACTTCTCTGTTAGCCCCCAGCCTCAAACAGGTTCCTATGACTCTTTCTCTATCAAACAACTGTTTGGTACCGTCCGCCTTTGTTACGAACATAATCGCAGTCACCCCTGATAGGTATCAAGAGTTCATTCAATAAAAGGGCGACAGTCTGTCTTTCCAGAGTCATCTCAGTCTCATGCCGGCATTCTTCAATCAGTTTGGCTGTCAGCATTCCTTAAACGATATAAGGATATAGAAAAGGTAATGATTGTATGAAACTCCTCAATATGAGCTGCAAACCTACAGTGTTCCTTAGCCATAGTTCAACTAAAGTCGTATCCAATGCAAGAGACTTCTCAGAATCTTAGCGTTGTCTGAAGCTCGACCATACTCTCGCCATCTCTTTACTATCCACCATTTACCATCTGCCATTACAGCCTGCCATCTAGTCTACAGATTTATATATAACACTGTTATTCCTTTAATCATGATTTTCCCAATAATGGTGACCTTGAGAGAAGGTGTTGAAATCGCACTAGTTTTGGGCATAATATTGGGCTATATTGCAGAACTAGGGGCGTTCGGCCTAAGGAAGTATGTTTATCTGGGATTTGCAGTAGCAGTGGTTGCTAGCCTCTTGGTAAGCATTGCCCTGAACCTTCTGGGAGTCGTGTTTAGCGGCCTCATCGAAAGGCTGTACGAAGGTGTAACATCGGCACTTGCAGCGATTGTGCTGTTAACTGCAGTTCTGTGGATGCACAAGAAAGGCCCAACAATCAGACGCGAACTTGAAGCAAAAGTGGGCCTAGCTGTGGAGAAGGGGACGGCAGATGCCTTGGCGATTCTATCCTTTGTAATTGTCGTAAGAGAAGGAGTTGAGATAGCTTTATTCCTTCAACAGTCAATTATCCAGACAACGGTGGCTGAGACCATCCTAGGGGCCCTAATAGGTTTCACAGGTGCACTTGTCGTCGGCCTTATCATTCTCAAAACCTCGGCGAGAGTCTCGACAAGAACATTCTTCCGGGTTACCAGCATAATACTTGTTTTCATAGCTGCTGGCTTGCTGGCTTATGGAATTCATGAGCTTCAAGAAGCGGCCATCATCCCTGTTGTAGTAGAACATCTTTACGATGTCAACTTCATAATAGATGAAAACGGTCTCGTGGGAAGCATCCTGAAAGCTCTATTCGGATACAATGGCAATCCATCACTAATAGAAACTACAGTCTATCTTCTGTTCTTGACATTCAGCCTCTCATATCTGATACTCTCGAATCGTGGAAAAATTAATTTGGAAGAAATCAATCTGAACGAAGGAACCCACGAATTAAGAAACAAGAAATCAGATAATAGGAAATAGGGAACAGTAATTGGAATCGTGAAAGAATAAAAAAGGCTGAAGAATCGCCCTCTTATCCATAAAATCCTAGTTGAGCTAGTGGGCAGAAAAACCATCTTTCGGAATTCTACCGCGGAAAAAAGGCGCACAAATGGCAACCTGCTTCTTAACAGGTCAATCGCTGTCAATTCTTAATCGACCGTTCATCAACAGAATTCCTAATATAGAAGAATAGCAGACTGGAAATCGAACAGCAATTCAAATACCTTTAGTACAAGAGAATCATAGATCAGGATCCTGCGGGAGAGGAAAAACCTTGAAATGGGTTACTCGAGATCACGTCCACGTGGATCGGGTTGCATGTCCCTGGCTAATCAAACGATTCATAGACAATGAAGCCGAGTTCCTGTTCATCAAGTGGCCTGGGACCAAAATCAACTCTTCAATGGGTACACCCTTTGATTTTCCGGGTGAAAGCATAAAGTATACTCACCGGAACAACAAGTGTACCTTTGAGGTCCTAATAGAGGAGTACGGGCTAAAAGACCCAATTCTATATGAGATGGCTAAAATAATTCACAGTGCCGATATTTCAAAAGACTTAGAGCTCTCATCAGAAGCAAACGGTGTTGAGCTGGTTTCAAGCGGACTGGTTTGGATCTCAAAGGATGACCATGAGGCTATAGAGAAAGGAATGATCCTTTATGATGCCCTGTACGCGGGCCTAAAACTGCGACACTTGAAGCAGAAGTACAGCAATGTTCTGAAAGCCCTTGACAGGGAAGATCGATACGAACTAATAAGGACCAAGTGGTCTACTCCTATCGAACTTGAATAGTGGCTGAGGGCTATGCGTCCTTCCAACGTGAGAGCCTCCATAGTAATCTTGTGCCTTCTAGGTCTGTTTGCAATCTTCAGTTCAACTATGTCTAAATCCCCGATCCTCCCCTACTTTGCACGAGACCTGGGAGCTTCGGAAGTAGAACTGGGAATAATCGCAGCAGCATCAACCATCCCCGGCATCATAGCAAGTTTTCCTGCAGGGCTTGCCTCAGATATCTGGGCCAAAAGGATACTACTAATCGTCTCGTGTCTGTTTTTTGCTCTCACTCCTTTTCTGTATTTCCTGGTCAGAACCCCTCTGCAGCTGACATTAGTCCGCTTTGCTCATGGATTTGCAACCGCAATTCTAGGCCCCGTTGCCTTAGCTATGGTTGCAAGAAAGTACCTTTCAAGAAGAGGTGAAATGATGGGATACTATTCGTCTTCAACCTACATCGGAAGATTAGCTGCCCCGGTTGCAGGTGGAGCCATTCTCTCCTCATCCATCGTATTCGTGGCCGGAACTTCAACGTTTATGAGCATCTATCTAATTTGTGGTATCAGTGGTTTCCTCGCCCTCCTTTTTGCCCTTCTAATACCCCATAAGAATTCGTCGCAAATAGAACCAGATGCTGCCATGAGACCGCGAAATCTCACACGGAGTCTTCGTGAACTATTTACTAACCGCCTGATAATGACAACCGCTGTTATGGAGGCTGTTCAGTATTTCTCTTTTGGTGCGATCGAGTTTTTCTTGCCACTGTTCTGGTCTGATAAGCTGGGTTTGGACGAAACGCAAATAGGAATACAGATGGGAATAATGTTAACTACCATAGTTGCAGTGTTGCTGCTCACGAATCCTTTGATGGGCAGGCTTTCGGATAGATTCTCCAGAAAACCCTTCATATATTCCGGATTATTCATTTGCGGACTCTCACTCATTCTCCTGCCCCTCATCCCGGACCTCTTAACCGGAGGAATCCTGGTCGCACTCTACGGGCTAGGAATGAGTGCCAATACCGCCTCAACTTCTGCATTCATATCAGATCTGGCTAAGAAGGAGCAATATGGAGCAGCAATAGGTATCACCAAAACCATAATGGATATCGGGCAGGCGTTAGGTCCCATAACTTTTGGGATAGTACTCACAATAACAATTAGAAATTACCTAATTGGATTCCTCTTTGTATCTTCTGTCTTGTTTTTAGCAGTAGCACTTTTCTTAGGAGTTGTGAGAACTACGAAGGCAAAAGCCGTTTCCAACTCCGAAAATAACATTGATGCTGATTGAGGCTAGAACCATCGACTAAAACCTTTCAGAAAATCTATCAGTGTACTCTTCGGTTTGCTAACAAACTACCTGCTCCTTGTAAGACCGTAACCCTACTCTATTCCCATACTCTTCCTTATTTTCAATACCTTACTTGCTCTCTGAACGTACTTATTGATGGATTGTGCCGCTCTTTGGTCTGAATATCCTTCATAGTCTTCGAGGGTAATTGTCGCCTCTTTAGTCTTTATTTTTCTGCCCGATGTGTAGTCAAATTGAAAGATCTTAAAAAGAGCTAATTCCCCCATCGATCTCCAGTATTCCACCGGCCGGTGACTGTGTCTCGACCACCACCACCCACTGGGCTGCCTGCCTGAAGGGTATCTATCTTCGACCAGCGTCTGAACACCAATCATTCTGTCTACCGGTATTTCCCAATTGTGTTTCTTGGAACTCCTAGGATTAAACCTAAAAACCCTTTTTAGTGTAACAACAATGACGTCTTCCTCCGCTGACGGGAGATGGGGACTAGGTTTGTATAAGTATGCAGAATGATAAACCCACTCATCTAGGCGGAGCAGTTCTCTTACACGGCTCGAAAGCTTCTGTCTGAGCCTTCTCTGTTCCTCATACAGGTGCTCTTCATATTCTTCGGAGATCTCATACTGCCCCGAATCTCCCTCTATGAACACCAATCCGCAAGAACGACATGCCCCCCTCTCTTCTAAGGTTACAGAAGAGCCACATATAGGGCATCTGTTGGACTCCAAGAAAGCGGAAGCTACACCCCCACCGAAGATCATATCAAATGAGGTTATGATATCTTCTCTTAGGAGCTCAAAATCCTTCAAACAAAACTCCCCCTTAGACCCTAATTCTATAAGATTTTCACCTCACTCTATTCCCATGCTTTTCCTCAATTCCATTACCTTTTTTGCTCTCTGTACGTATTTATCGATGGATTGTGCCGCTCTTCGGTCTGACCATCTCCTATACTCTTCGATGTAGATTGCCGATTCCTTACTCTTTGTTCTTCTGCCCGAGGTATAGTCGAATTGAAAAATCTTAAAGGGAAATATCTCCCCTGTGGCTCTATCAAGTGCTAACGGACCTCCTGACTTGCGCCACCCACGCCGATGATACCGCCACCATACACGCCGATGATACCGCCACCAACTAATTCGATCACCTGAAATGTATCTGTCTTCAACAAATACCCGAACACCAGTCATTTTGTCTACCGGTATTTCCCAGAAATGTCTCTTAGCCCTCTTAGGATTGAACCTGAACACCCTTTTTGAAGTGACAACAACGACTTCCTCCTCAACCGATAGATGATGAGGCCTCCGTCTGTAGAAGTCTGCAGAATGATAAACCCACTCATCTAGGCGAAGCAGTTCTCTTACACGAGATGAAAATTCCTGTCTGAGCCTTTCCTGTTCCTCGTACATGTGTTCCTTGTACTCTTCGGAGATCTCATACTGCCCCGAATCTCCCTCTATGAACTCCAATCCGCAAGACTTGCAGGAACCTATCTCTCTCAAGGTTACACCAGAACCGCATATAGGACATCTGTTGAATCCCAGAAAAGTGGAAGCTATATCCCCGCCAAAGTTCATATCAAATGAGGTCCTGATATCTTCTCTTAGAAGCTCTAAATCCTCTGGCAAAAGCTTTCTTCCCAGAGCTACCTCTACCTGAGCCGGATATTCTGCGATTTGCAGGGGACCTTCCTTTCTCCACCAAGCCTCAAATTCTTTCTTGGTAAGATTCAGATAGACTGTCTTTCTTTTGATCCTTGCGATCATACCTCTTGGTAGGATGAAGGTCCCTCTTTCTCCCACATAACTCTCCATGGCAATGTCATTGCCAACGATTTCGTCAACGATTCCTAGCTGTTTGCCATCTGAACTTTCTATCCCTTGGGTCTTCTCTGTTAGTTTCGAGATATCTTTCAACAACCCCCCCACCAATACCCTAATTTCAGTTGTAACTAAGGAGTATTAAGCTTTATCTCACAGATTGAGCATCCCTGAGTAACCCGAAAAACCAGGACAATTCAAGAGCAATTCCTCTTCAGGTTCTGGTTAGATGCGTTCGATACTGAATATGACCGGCCTCAGTCCGTCTGTACAACATCTCACCTTGGGAGTTTCCCTACCCTCCTTCTTTGAAACCCTTACCCCATACCGCAGCATGGTTACCACTGTGAAAAGATCATTCCAAGCCCAGTAGCAGAACCCCTCTGGCATCTCCCCGTCATCGCCTACGACAAACTCTTGCCCCTCTTCAAATACGCTACAAGCCTCTGAAAACTGTTCAGGTGGAGGATTATTGCCAAATACGTCCCTTGTATTCAGCTTCTTTAAGACCGTTATCTTGACCTTGTGTTTCTCTGCCATAGAATCACCGGTCTTTCTTTCATCTAGACAATAAATAGAACATAAATCTAATGGTATCCCCCCAAAAATTTAAAATATCAAATTGTAATGATTGCGCAGAAATGAGGTTTTCCCCTTATGAAACGGTTGGTTCATAAGGGCATCCGGGTTATTGATCTCCCCTCCTCCACAGGAATTGTGCTTCGCATCCGGGGCCAAGATTACGAACTCGATGCCCATCAGGAACAAATGGCAATGGCATTTGTTGCCAAACGACACCTTGGCTACTGGGAAGACCTGATCTTTGTTCGCAACTTCTTGAAGGACTTCAGCAAGGCCTTGGGTGTCAAACCAGTCCTTAAGCCGCAAGAGCTTGACTTGGAAGACTTCTTTCGCGAAGGCATTGCACGACGAGAACGTGAACAACAGCAAAAAGAGGCAATGACTAAAGAAGAGCGAAAAGCGCTGGCCGCGGAGCGTAAGGAAATCCGTGAAGCCCTTCGCCAAGAATACGGGTATGCCGAAATCGATGATGAGCGTGTCGAAATCGCCAATTGGACAGCTGAACCCAGCTGCATCTTCATGGGACGCGGCAAGCACCCCTTGCGGGGAAGGTGGAAGCCTGGACCAGAGCAGAAGGATATCACACTGAATCTGAGCCCGGATGTTCCCGTGCCGGGTGGGACATGGGCTGGACGCGTCTGGCAGCCCGATAGCCTCTGGGTGGCTCGATGGGAAGACAAACTCTCGGGCAAAATCAAATACGTCTGGGTGTCCGATACTGCTTCAATTAAGCAGGATCGGGAAGCACAGAAGTTTGCAGTAGCCCAACAGCTCGCAAGACGCATCAAAGGCGTGCGACGAGCCATCAAGGATGACATGAATTCTAATCAGGAGAGACGACGAGAAATCGCTACGGCTTGTTTTCTAATTGATGTGTTGAGTCTCAGAGTGGGAGATGAAAAGGATCCAGATGAGGCTGATACCGTGGGTGCCACCACCCTTCGACCTGAACACGTTACCATCAAGGAAGATGGCTTCGTTGAGTTCCGTTTTCTCGGGAAGGACTCTGTGCCTTGGCATAAAACCGTTGAACTCCCTCCTGAGGTCATTGAACAGCTGCAGGTTCTCATGGATAATGCCAGAGCAACGAGGCCAAGTAATCGCGGTGAACGCGGGCATCCGAGTCGAGACCTCCCCCAAATCTTCCCAGATGTCAAAAGCCGCGACGTCAATGCATACCTTTCCGAAATTATGCCGGGGCTTACCGCCAAAGTCTTCCGCACTCACCATGCTAGCAGTAGTGTTCGCACCTCCCTGAGCCACTCTAACGTGGAACCTGCTGACCCAAATTGGGTGAAGAAGGACTCTGCAAAGCGTGCGAATCTTGAAGCGGCGATTGTGTGTAATCACACCAAAAAAGCACCCAAGGGATGGGACACCCGATTACAACGGTTCCGGGAACGGCAAAAGAAGGCAAACGAACGTATTAGCAAGGCAAAACGTAATTTAGAAGATCGGCATTCCCGACTAAAAGAACTTGAAGCTAAACAGCAGGCAAAAATCGATCAGCTAAAGGAAAAGGGAAAACCCGTTCCGCGTGGCAAGAATCGACCCTACGCCGGATCAATTGCTACTGCTAAAAGAAGCGTGGAAACCGCCAAACACCGCCTTGCCCGTGCTAGGGAGGCCAAAACTAAGCTCGCCGCCCAAATCGATATCACCAAAAAAACCCGGACATGGAATCTTACAACGAGTCTCAAATCCTATATTGACCCGCGAATTTACCGGGATTGGGGACATCAAGTCGAGTACGATTGGAAGGACTTTTACTCAAAAACCCTACAGCGCAGATTCGCCTGGATTGATAAGGAAGACGCCAGTGGTGAATGTTGATCAGCTTATTCTCACAGAGAAAGGTCTTTGAAAAGAAATCCAAAGGCAAAAAGACCGGAAGCAAAAAAGGGCCAAAATCAACCTCTTATCCAGATGATCCTGTTTTCCTCCAGCACGTAGAAGCATCTTAAGCCGTACTCAACGGCTAGGCTGTACATTGCCAGCACCGAGAACCTGGAGCCGTCCGTTACATCGAAGATTATCTCATGCTCCCCTATCAGCTTATCGATAACGTCCTTTATCGCCTCATAAACACCGTCAAAGCTGTGGGAAACTATCCTCTTCGGAAGGTAAAGAAGCTCCACATCCTCTGTTATGCCTGCAACCTTCCCCTTCATGTCCTCGTCCGTTAAGAATATGTACTTTACAGGTTTTATTCTGCCTCTCCTGTCAAGAAATGCCCTCACGCTACGAATGACGCTCGGATCGTCAGTCAGCCCACCAATGTAGATTATGGGAGCCTTCATGCCAAGGAAGTTGCGCACACCCTGTATCTTCTCCGGTAGAATCTCTGCGTACTTTGCCTTCCACTCTCTCGTCCTCTTTATGAGACCTGCTTCCTCCAGCTGCTGCAAGTTGAAGTAAAGGCGAGCGTCAGAAACTGAGCCCATCTCGACGTTGAACTTTCGGGCTAAAGCGTGCCTTAACTGGAGACCGGTCTTGGTACCCTCGAGGAGCTCTTCTAAAAGGATTCTTCTGGCTTCCACGCCTCCGATGGCCTTCTCTACTTCGTGGACAACTTCCAATCATATGCCCCCGCTTTTGAACTCTGCTCTGTGGCATACGTTGGCATCAACATCAACATCAGCACCGAAACAGGAAAATCGTACCAACACCGACGAAGTGCCAATCCAGACCTACATTATATATTACTTGTATATGAATCTTATTAGGAACACTAATAACCTTTGCGCCATTTTTTCGCAATCATCCTCATCATCTATATCACCAATAGAGATGATATCATTTGTAGATTTCATAATTAAAAATGTTTATAAACTGTAGAGAAGACATAAATTATAAGAAAAAACTCAAACTCATTAGAGTAAATTGAGAAAATCACAAAAAAATGGGTGAAAAAATAAAATGGCAGAAGAACAAGTAACAACCTCGGCTGCCCCACCAGCACCAGAAGAGCTGGTTACCGGGAAGCCTATTGTTGTTGACAACGGAACAGGACTTACAAAGAACGGATATGCCGGCGAAGACAGACCAAGAAGCGTTTTTCCGACGATTATCGGGTATCCCAAGTACACATCGATTATGACAGATGTTGAGCACTACACCAGGGAGTACTACATCGGTGAGGAAGCCCTAGAACTTAGGGGCGTACTGAAACTCGTGTACCCTGTTGAGCACGGAATCATTAAAAGCTGGCCAGCCATGGAAAAAATCTGGCACTACACCTTCTATACCGATCTAAGGATTGATCCTGCGGAGCACCCCGTACTGCTGACGGAACCACCCTTAAATCCGAGGCCGAACAGAGAGAAGATGGCCGAAATCATGTTCGAGACTTTTAACGCCCCCGCTATATATGTGGCGATGCAGGCCGTGCTTTCTCTGTACGCGTCCGGAAGGACTACGGGACTGGTTGTGGACTCTGGTGATGGTGTTACACACATTGTGCCAATCTATGAAGGGTTCGCTCTGACTCATGCGATAAAGAGGATCGACTTGGGTGGCAGGGATATAACGGAGTATCTAAGAAGGCTACTGAGACAGAGAGGGTATACCCTGACTTCGAGTGCGGAAAGAGAGATCGTAAGGGATGTCAAGGAGAAGCTTTGCTACGTTGCGCTTGATCCTGAGAAGGAGCTTAAGCTTGCCCAGAAGGTTTCGGAGATGGAGAAAACGTATATGCTGCCCGATGGAGCCACGCTCACGGTGGGTGCTGAGAGGTTCTTGGCACCGGAGGTTTTCTTCAATCCTGGAGTGATTGGACTGGAATCGATGCCGATGGATGAATCAATCGTGGACACTATCAACAAGTGCGATGTGGATCTTAGAAGGGATCTTTACGGGAATATAGTGCTGTCTGGCGGTTCTACGATGTTTCCGGGCTTAAAAGAAAGGCTGACCAAAGAGATCAAGGAAATGATTCCTGAGAACGTTGACGTCAAGATCATTGCTCCTCCTGAGAGGATGTACTCTGTATGGATCGGTGGTTCAATCCTTGCGAGCTTGAAGACCTTCCAGAAGCTTTGGGTGACCAGAAAGGAATATACCGAAGCAGGCAGTAGCGTGATACACCGTTGCTTTTAAGTTAAATTCTCCCCTATTTTTTATAATATTTGTTTAATTTATTAGATATCCTCTTTCGACTAAGCTTTTCTTTCTTTCGAACTCGAGAAACTTGTTCTTTTTTCTACCAATAAGAAACGGGCATAGATTCTCCAATTTCTTTGCGTCTCTTACTACCTGTGAAATCCAGAGTGCATTTACATTTCTCGATTTGGTATAATAAGATACGGATCTGGGTCTTACCGAAACCTTAAGTCCCCAGGATTCTATCATCGCTGCCTCATCTATTATCATTTTACTGGGGTTGTTCATGATTTCATCGATCAACTCAGGGATATACATTCGAGCTCTTTTGAATGTAAGACGGTAGCAAGTTGCACTTCTTTCGGGAAAGACCACAACCCTGCACCTATCCTTGTTCTTTAAAAACAATTGCTTCAGTCTTTCATCAAGATCTAGTCTGACTCCTCTTACGTATTGTATGCTAAGCCTATGCCTTCCTTCTTTATAGCCATCCTTCTGAAGTGCAGAACTTCCTTCAGCTGTGAGTACGACTGACATCCATCTTTGTTGGAGTTCTTTCTTGGCTTTTTGAATCCATTGTGGTAGTGGTACGTTCTTCTCCACTTTGCTACCTTTTACAGCTCCAGCTCTCTGAAGTGTGATGTTTACGGGATAGCCATTGTATGAGTATGTGTAGATTATTGATCTTTTTCGAGGATATTCAGTAACAAAGCACTTGATGTCCCCAAACACTTGTTTGACGTCTTTATCGATAAGATCTAGAAACTCTCTATCTTTGCTCCCCATTGTGAATTGGTGTTTCCCAAGGGTCCCATCGGTGCTCCACCCAGCCAGTATATCCACTCCTGCCTGGTTACTCAGGTCAAAAGGAAGCTTCGGATTCCTTATTCCTCCTCCCGCAGTGTCTCCGATCCTTGTTATCCTAACCGGCGTATTGAAGAAGCGTTTGAGAGCCATAAAGGTCTTGATATTCTTCGATTTCATTTTCCTGAGGTTATGACGCTCTATCTTTTGGTCTTTAGGCAAGAACAGATTGAGCACTCTGGTGATGGCAGCTCCTGGCACCTCCATTTTAGACCATTCTTGTGCCTGTTTTATTGCTAGGTCTTCTAGTTTTGGCTGGGTTTCTAGGTGGAAGTCCTTATCTAAAAGGTCTTCCAGATCTGTGATGTATGGCGGATTTGCTGGTCTTGTTGGATTTCTAATATATTCTTTCAGGTACGCCCGTGTGCGAAAGCAGATTTTCGCCCCCCTCGTTCTCAGATCTCTTGGCATGTACGCTCTCCAGCTTCCGTTCTCGTAGTAAACGGAAAGATTTTCTCGTTCTGTGCCGCTGTCTATGAAGGGCTTTTCTCCCAACAGGAAAGCTTCTTTGGGTAGAGTTGCGTATCTTATTTTGGGATTGGGGTAGATTTCAGCCAGGGGAATCCAGACTATTTTCTCGGTAATATGAAGAACTTTACCTGATTTGTCTTTAAATGTCAGGACAGGAGGTTTGTTTTGCATGCGAATTTCCTGAGAGCTTTAACAGATGAAAAGAAGCTCTTAGATCAGTGGATAATGAGAATATTAAAACACCACAAAAGAGATTCTATATAGTTTACATCTATTCTAGAATTCTCCCATTTTGTCCCTTAGATAGAATAGCAAATCAGAGGCAAAGCTAAAGAACGGTTTTGCATTGGATTCTAATTCAGGAAATTCTTCTCTGATAAGCTCGTCTATTCTTTGGGAAGTTGCTGGAAGGAACTCCAATGATTTTATTCTATCTTCTGTTCCTCTGTAGTAATACGATTTGATCATACCGCTCTGTAGCCGTCCAGGATCGGGTGAGTCCTTAGAAAAGAGTGTTAGGTTAAATATAGGTTGCATCCAATCTAGATATTTTTCTTTGGCCAAGGGAAACTTTGATACGAGTTCCCTTATTTCTTTGATTTCTTGTGAGATCCAACGTCGAACAGTGGATTCAGTTACAATCTCAGCGTCATATCCGCTTGTTCTCTGCTCCCTGTTGAATTCTTTTACTTTTTGCTTAAGCTCAAGTGCTGCTGCAATGTAAGGGTGTGCCCATCCCTCATGTATTCTTCTATCCTTGGAGGTTCCACGAGTTATCTCAATGGTCCATAACCTGGGAGAAGGAAGTTCAAAGAACTCTTTGAAAGTCTCATCGTTTGGCACTTCATCAACTTCTTTTAGCTCTACCTTATCTTCCTCGGATAAATAAAACCTCATCTTAACCATCTTTCCCTCTGGATAATAAAGAATTAGAACATTTTGGGGTTTCATCACATGTGGAATTGCCAAGATAAGCTTATTGAGTTTATTCCTTATGATTTCTCTCCTAAACTTAACTAGATCCCTGTACCATGACTTTATTGCGTCAGAATCCTCATCGAACCGCTCAAAATAACGATTCCCAAGTTCTTTTCCAATTTCAGACTGAAATTTATCAATCGTTGTTATGAAAGGAAAGAACGGTATCTTTTGAAGTGGCAAGATCTCTAACGCAATGATTTCTATCCCTACCAGATTAAGCCTTTTTTCTATAGACATTATGTGCTTGACTATCTTTTCATAAGTCTCAATCTTGTCAGTTTCAGCTAGACAAGTAAATAAATGGTCACCAACTCCAACTTTAACGAAGATCGCATCCTTTTGAGTGGCTCTTTTTGAAGAAATACGGGTTGAGAAGTTTCTTAAAAGCCATTTTTTGTATAGCTTCAATCACCGCTCAGCTAAATCACGCCTTTTATCTATACTGGTAGTAGTATAATTATGGGT
>JBHLPL010000022.1:0-22160 GCA_048939465.1 Promethearchaeota archaeon
CTATCATCCTCACACCCCTCCGCCTTCTGCTGCTCTTTTGATGAGGTTGCTCTTTTCCCCTGGAGTCGCAACTCATCATGTTTGTGAGCTATTGTATTGTTTGGCTTTCAGTTCTAATGACAGCAATCAGCACTGCTAGACTCATAACCTATTGAAGAATGATAGTAGTTGCTACCATAATATTTATATCTAATTGAATAAAATTGAGTTGGTCTAGAATGTTATCCTTCCACGGAAGCTGAGAGGAGTTCCCAGACCACGTGTGAAAGGATCTGTAATACATGAGGTGAGATTATGGCATCGAAAGAGTTAATGGATATGTTAAATGACGCAATAGCAAGAGAGCTTCAGGTATCGATACAGTACATGTGGCAGCATGTTCTTTGGAAAGGAGTGACCCTGTTTACGGTGAAAGATGAACTGAAAGCCATAGCAATTACTGAGATGAAGCACGCCGAAGCCATCGCCGAGAGACTGGCCTACCTTGGAGGAACACCGACTACAAAGCCCAATCCAATATTTGTAGGGGACAACTTCGAAGAGATGATAAAAAGAGACATAAAAGACGAAGAGGGAGCTATTGAATTATACAAGAAGATAATCAACCAGGCAAGAAAAGAGGGCGACGAGACAACGAAAAAGCTATTGAGGCAGATTCTGGCTGATGAAGAAGGTCATCATGATACTTTCACAAGCTTACTTGAGGCTTGAGTCCAGAGAAAGGTTTGATATTCGCTAAAACAGTGCAGCAAAGGGGAATGATACGAGCAGTTCTGGCTAACAGAAACCTGAGCCGTTTGCAGAAAAATACAAAGGCTCGAGCAACTTACTCTTCTTTATTTACATAAATTCTTTCTCTTCTTTGTTCAGAGAATAGAGAAGCAATCAACCATCCATTTTGCTTTGTAAAAAGGCTTACATGACACTGTTATAACAGAAAGCTTATCTGTGAATGGGTTACAATAGACAGACCGTTGGGGAAGAGAGAATGGGTGAAATATCTGAGAATAAGAAGAGGATGCTGAAAGAGCTTATCAAAGCCTTACACGCAGGACTCAGCATAGACGAAGCCAAGGAGAGATTCAAAGGCATCCTGGAAGAAACAGGTCCCTCGGATATATCTAAAGTGGAAGAAGAACTCTTAAGCGAGGGCGTTCCTGCAGAAGATATTCGAAGACTCTGTGATGTTCATCTCGCAGTTTTCAAGGAGTCACTTGAGAAACAGGAGATGGTGGTTCCGCGGGGTCATCCTATTTACATATTGTTAGCGGAACACAAATACGTAAAAGGTGTTGTTGAAGAAATCTTGCTTCTTCTGCCCAGGATCAAAAAGGCCAGTAATACTTCTGAAATAGAGTTTGAAAGGATTGAGAAGGTGCTCGCAGACCTAAAGGAGTATGAAAAGCATAAGGTTAGAGAAGAAAACTCCCTGTTTCCGTATCTAGAAAAGCACGGTGTAACGCAACCGCCGGCCATTATGTGGGCAGAACACAACGAACAAAGAGAGCATATAAAGAGTACCAGCAAAATACTAAGAGAAAGAGAAAACACTAGTTTTGGGGAGCTGAAGAATAAGCTCTACCTGAACTTGCAGATATTGTCCCAACACATTCCGACACATTTCTATAAAGAAGAGAATATACTCTTCCCAACTTCATTGAGGCTCATAACTTCCGGAGAATGGGACGAAATAAAATCGTCGATGGACGATCTAGGATACTGCTACTTCACACCCATGGAAGCCGTAGGCAAAGAAATAGCGATAACTCGCGGGACTGGAGTGGATAAGGATACAATATCGTTTGAAACTGGAGACTTCTCTAAAATAGAGCTTGAAAGTGCCCTGAATACCCTACCTGCAGATCTGACCTTTGTAGATAAGGACGATACAGTCCGATACTTCAGTAAATCAAAGGAGAGGATTTTTCCGAGGACAAAGGCAGTTATTGGTCGCAAAGTCCAGAACTGTCATCCTTCCAAAAGCGTCCATGTTGTCAACCAGATTCTGGATAGTTTCAGAAAAGGCAGTAAAGACGCAGCGGAGTTCTGGATAGAACTCAGTAAGCGACTCATCTACATTCGCTACTTAGCGGTCCGCGACAACAATGGAGAATACCTTGGCTGTTTAGAGGTCACTCAGGACATAACGGATATCAAGAAGATTGAGGGAGAGAAGAGACTCCTGACTTGAGCTCTGCAAGAAACCTTGACAGCGTTCCTGAATAATGCAGAAATTCATATGCTATATTGCATCAGAAAGGACAATCCTTCGCTAGGATCCGCCTAGGTTCTGCAATCTGGTCTGCGCAACCCCAAAGAAGCCTTGAAGAGACCTTCTGAGGAGGTTTTTCCAAGGGGGGGTAGAGACTGATTCGCAGAGGATTGCAGAAGGATTAGTCAGCCTCAGCAGCCAAGTCCATGATCTGCCTGATTTCTTGACTAAGAGACTCCGGCAATCCCATTATGCCGACGTCCATGAATCCTCGAATAATCATAGAAATTGCTTGATCCCTTGATAGTCTTCTCGTCATAAGGTACACGATTTCCTTTTCAGAGATTCTGCCGACAGCAGCTTCATGAGTTATTTGAGCACCTTCTTTCCTTGCTATGAGCTCAGGTATAGATTGTATAAACGATTCCTTATCCAGAATGAGACCCTTGCATTCCAAGTGTCCTTTGCACTCTGGATTATTTCCTTCTATCAAACCTCTCACGATAATCCTTGCATCTTGTCTAGCGATAGCACGGGTAGTTAGCTCTGCTCTGCTATTTCTCCCATTTAGAACAGCTTTTGATCCGACATCCAGAAAGGAATCCTTGTGACCGTACAGAATGCTACTAAAACTAACTCTTGAGAAGTCGCCGTTGCAGAAGGCTACAGGAAACATTTGCACGTCTTTTACCGGCCTCGTACACACATAGTTTGATACAAAGGTTCCCTTATCTCCTATTAATGCTGCACTTCTAGGTCTTACTAAGGTTTCGGTGCTCCAATTATGCACCATCGTAAAATTAAGTGTCGCCCCCTTCTTTACAAAGAATTCTGACACCCCAAGGTGCGAGGCCTTACCAACCACAGGATGTTGAACACAACTGCTTATGATGTGAGCTTTCGACCCCTTTTCAGCAATAATTATGTTGTGTACTCTCTGTTCTAGGTTCTCTTTTGTAATCATCAGACATGATTGAAGTGGAAATGTGACCTCAGCATTCGGCAAGATTCTCATGAAATAGCCGCCACTAAATTCCTCATCGACTCTTCTGGTGAACTCGTCTTTCTCCTTGTCTATCAGCTGCCACATATAGTTGCCGAGCCAAGGATGTTTCTTAAGAGCCTCTTTTGTATCCATTAATTCGATTGTCCCCTCGAAATGCTCATTGATCTTCGAGTATACGGTGCTTTGGTCTACGTGTAACAGGGTGCCTGACTGGTTCTTCTTATTCGGATCAATACCTGACCTATGAACTTCTTCGAGTATTTTATGGGGTACTCGAGTCAGTGCAGTTTCCTTCGCCAAGACCCCACCCCTCAATAATCCTCGTTTGACAACCTACGCACTCTCTATATCCACATCTTTTTATCTTCTCGTAAGTGGCCTTAGGGTTCTGATGGCAGTAGATGTAACCATCGAACAGAATACATGCATATTTCGCCTTAATATATTCTAAAATCTCTCCTTTATGAGTGATAATCAGGGCTGAACTCCCAGTGTTCTCAAGGTAACGCTGAATCTCGTTTCCCATCAGAATTAAGCTCTCGACATCAACTCCAGAATCCGGCTCGTCGAGAAGGAGAAGTTTCGGTCTGAGAAAGATCATTTGAAGAATTTCGGCCCTCTTTCTTTCCCCTCCAGAGAAACCCACATTAATATCTCTATGTAGAAAGTCTGTGAGTCGGAAGACCTCTATTAATCTCTTCTCGTCTTCATTGAATTCTCTTCTCGACCCACCGTCCAGACACAGCTTCAGCAAATCAGATAATTTGACACCCGTGATTTCTGGAGGTTGTTGGAATCCCATGGATATGCCCAGTTTTGAACGTTCATCGACACTTTTCTTGGTAATATCCTTTCCTTCGAAGAGGATTCTCCCTGATACTACTTGATATCTCGGAACCCCCATTATTGCACTAACCAGTGTTGTTTTTCCAGAGCCATTAGGTCCAAACATGATATAGCTTTCTCCACTTTTTAAGGCCAGATTAACACCTTCAAGAATGGCTCTGTTTTCGACTCGGACTCCAAGGTTATTAACTTCCAATATATTCATTGTGCTTCCCCACCTAAATCAGTAGTCAGGAATAGAACAGCTTTCAAAGATAATAAGTCTGTTTATCCCTTTAAAATATCATCTCTTGGTCCTCTTTGCATATTTGTACGTCTGCATCGCTGCTCTTGCCCCTTCCCCCACTGCAGTGACTATTTGCATACCGCCGCAAGTACAGTCTCCGGCCGCAAAAACACCTTCAATATTAGTAGATTGCCTTCTGTCAATCTTAATACACCCTCTTTCATCGATCACAATTCCGGCTTTCATAAAAAGTGACGTCATGGGGACGCCACCGATAGCAATAAAAACACCGTCAAGCGGAAACTCAATCTTCATTTTCCTATTCGGATCTAAGACTGTAGCAGATTTGACAAACCCATCTCCATTTATCGATTTGACTTCTCCTACGAGGATCTCAGTATTTTTGCTTTCCTTAGATCTTTCAACCAGGGATTTTTCGGCCTCAATCTCCTCTGAATGGGTTATTACGGTGACTTTCTTTGAAAAACTGGAAAGATACATCGCATCCTCAAAGGCCTCTTGCCCAGAACCTATCACCGCAACCTCTTTGCCCTTAAACAAAGGCCCATCACAGACAGCACAGTAGGAAACACCTGAACCCAAAAACTCAGTTTCACCTGGTACCATTAGCTTCTTTCTCTGAGTTCCAGTAGCAATTATTACTCCAACAGATTTGTGTCTGCCGGACCTCGTTGTTGTTGTTTTCACTCTACCGCTAAGAGCTAGATTGAGAACTTCCTCTGGGGATCTTATGTCAGTACCGAACTTCTTTGCCTGTTCAACCATCCTTTTTGTCAATTCAGCACCCTTGATTCCATCGGGAAATCCCGGAAAATTCTCAATCAAAGCGGCATAAACAGCCCTTCCTCCTACAATCAGACTTTCTAGAACCAGCGTCTTCATTCCCATTCTAGAGGCGTAGATTGCAGCGCTTAGACCGGCTGGTCCGCCACCAATAATTACAACATCAAAAAGATCTTCATCCATTACATTCTTTCCTCCCAAATCATGTCTACACCGCTTACGTAATCAAAATGTTTTGTTATTTAAATCCAGACGATTGAAACTGCTCGTTTGTGGGTTGACGACTTCCTATCTGGAAAAACAAGCTATATCAAAGCGTTGGTCCAATCCTAAATATGGCTATTTCACCGATTCCAAGAATCTCTGCCTTGGTTATCTTACCGGATGCAACAGCTAACACTTCTTCAAACAGTTCTTTGCCCATATCTTCAATCGTTTTCTTTCCAAGGATAATTTGGGATGCATCAACATCCATGATTTCTTCGCTAATCTTTTGCGTCTGTGGGTTTCCCGTGAGTTTGATAGTTGGAGTCAAAGGAGTCCCTGTTGGAATGCCAATCCCGGTTGTACAGACAATCATCTGGGCTCCTGCTGCAAGCATACCGGTTACAGATTCAGGATCTCGCCCCGGAGTATCCATTATTATTAATCCCCTTTCGGTCGGTCGAGACGCATACTCCAAAACCTCTCGTACCGGCGAGCTTCCGGCTTTCTGTATTGCTCCTAGTGATTTCTCTTCAATGGATGTGAGGCCTCCCGCTATATTTCCTGGCGTTGGCTGGCCCCCTCTGATGTCTACCCCCATCTTCTTGGCGTTTTCCTCGAATCTCTTTACTATGCGAATTAGATCCTTACTTACCTTCTCATTTATGGCCCTTCGGGCTAAAATATGCTCAGCTCCGATCATCTCGGGGGTTTCCGAAAGTATGACCGATCCACCCTCTCTGATTATCGCATCAGACATAACTCCCACCGCTGGGTTCGATGCAATGCCAGAAGTCGTGTCACTTCCTCCACATTCTAGGGCAATTATTAGTTCACTAGTGTCCGTAGGTTCTCTCTTCAGTCTGGAGGCGTCGAATACCATTCTTTGAGCAATTGCGCTTCCTTTCTCTATGGCTTTTAGGAATCCCCCAGATTCTTGAACTACTAACCATTCAACCGGTTTCTTCAGCTCTTCTACCTGCTTTGCAAGATCTTTTGCAAGTATGTTTTCACAGCCCCATCCGACTATTAAGACACTAGCGAGGTTAGGATGCGTCGCCAGACCGACTAATGTTCTTACGGTCTGTTCATAATCCTCCCCAACTTGTGTGCACCCCTCTGTATGTGGTATTGCGACTGTACCCTCCACGTTCTGCTTAATCCTCTCAACTACCGCATTAGCACAGACAACCGAGGGTATGATTCCGATATAATTTCTGACACCTACTCGCCCGTCCTGCCTCTTATACCCCAAGAATTTGCCTGCCATGGTTAACCCTCCTTTAAGTCTCCCCTTCCTCGAAGGCTTTCAACATTATGAATGTGAGCATGTTCTCCAACTCCGATAGGAGCTGTGGCTCTTCCAATGACCTCTCCGTACTTAATTACGTTTTCTTTAGCAGCTATTGGTTTGATTGCAAACTTGTGACCGAACTTGATATCTTGAGTCACTTTTATAGGTTCATCGTGCTTGCCAACTCTTATGTGTACTACATCTCCTTTTGAAACATCTGCAATAAGAGTAGCAACATTATCCTTTTCATTGACAACGATGGCACGCTTCATCTTCAGCATCCTTCTTTCTATCTTACAGGAAAACCCGGCTAGGCAGACTCTGAATTCTTCTGAACCAAGATCCATATAAAGATTAGCACTCTCTCTTTTCGCTCAAAAGAATCAGACGGTAGTCTTATATCCGTCTGGTTTTCATTAATGGTCTGATGCAAGATGAAATTCCTTATCATTCAAACAATCAAGAAAGAAGTTCCCACTGAGACACTAGCTACATTATTGCCGGCTCAATTCAAGTATCTGGACGACTTGGAGAAGAGAGGCAAGATCGAGGTATCATATCACTTGATAGGCCACCAGGGAAATCTGCTGATTGTAGAAGTGACCTCAGACGAAGAACTATCCAGGATAATAAGCGAGGATCCACTGTTTTTTCACATGGAAAGAGAGGTTTATCCCTTGACGACTCGTGAAACGCACAAGAAGTATCTAAGGCAGCTTTTTGGACCATAAGCAAAAAAGAAAGAGGGTGTACGGCATTCTTATGCCAGGGATCTAAGTCTTTCAACCAACTCATTTCTCATTTTCATGTTGGCTTCGATTTCCTTTCGAGCTTTTCTCCAGTCTGCTGAGCAACGACCATAAGCAGATTGCTCGCCGATATATTTGTGGATTATGCCTTCGACTGCTTCTTCATTCTTCTTACTGACTTCAATCCCCGCCTCCTTTAAGACGCTGTCAAACCACTTCCAGCAGCCCATTCTCCATCCCCCCATCTGGATCTTCTATCTATAAAGTCTCATATAAGTTTTAAGAAGAATTTACGGTATTGAAGCCTGCTATTCACAAAGAGTATGTTTTTTATAGTTGCGGTCTTGTTTCTGATTTGGTGACTCATATATGAAGGTTAATGATATTTCGATTTTGATCGGAGGAGAAGCTGGCGCAGGAATCACTCGTTCAGGTTATCTTTTGGCTAAAGCCTGTATCCGAGGCGGTCTCAACGTCTTTGGTGCCAATGACTACCAATCTCTCATAAGAGGCGGGCACAATTTCTACGTTCTTAACATAAAAGCTGAAGAAGTATATTCACAAGCAGGCCGTACAGATCTGCTCGTTGCACTGAACGATGAGACTATTACTCGTCATAGGGATCGAATGATTTCAGGAGGCGCAATTATCTACGACGGAGACAATGCCAACTTGAGCCCTAAAATACTGAACAGGAAGGATGTCAGGCTGTACGGAGTTCCTCTGAAAAAGATTGCCAAAGAAGAATTAGAAGGGCAAATACTGATGAGAAATACTGTTGCCATTGGAGCTGTATTCGCTCTTGTTAACTACGATTTGGAGCTACTAGAAGGAGTCCTAAAAGACACATTTAAGCCAAAAATAGCTGAGGCAAACATAAAGGCAGCAAACAAAGGATATGATTATCTAAAAAGCAGTTTTGAGGATGATTTTGGGTATAGGCTTAGAAGAATAGAGAAGGATCCCAAACAGAAGATCTTTCCTACGGGAAACGAAGCTGTTGGGCTAGGTGCGATTAGTGCTGGATGCAAGTTTTATGTAGCTTACCCGATGACCCCCTCAACCGGAGTTCTCCATTTTATGGCAGCCAACCAAAGGAAATATGACATGCTTGTTCTGCAACCAGAGGGAGAGATTGCCGCAATGAATATGGCTGCTGGAGCAGCTTTTGCCGGCGTCAGAGCCATGACTTCAACTTCAGGTGGGGGTTTCTGCCTTATGAGTGAGGCTCTCGGGATGGCAGCTATGACAGAGACGCCCGTTGTTGTTATGGTATCCCAGAGAACCGGACCAAGCACAGGACTCCCCACTTACACTGCCCAGGGAGATCTAAGGTTTGTCATTCACGCTTCGCAAGGTGAGTTTCCAAGAGTCGTCATTGCTCCAGGAGACGCTGAGGAGTGTTACTATGAGACCATGAGAGCATTTAACTGGGCTGAAAAGTATCAGATTCCAGTCATTCTTCTAATGGATAAATACCTTTCTGAGAGTCAGATGTCAGTTCAGCCATTCAATTCAAATGAGGTAGAGGTTGAAAGGGGCGAACTGATCACTGACGAGTATAACGGTGATGAGGAGTACAAGAGACACAGAATAACAGAGACAGGGATATCCCCAAGAGCTATTCCGCTCACCAGAGGCGCAATCGTTCGAACTAATGCTGATGAGCACGGGGAATATGGCCTTACAACCGAGGATCCTGAGATGACGACAAAAATGATTGACAAGAGGATGAGGAAACTCACTTACTTGGCTAAAGAGCTTGAAGAAAGGGACATAAAAACGACAAAGCTGTATGGCCCAAGAGACTCTCAAGCAACAGTAATCTCTTGGGGGTCTACAAAGGGCCCGATAAGGGAAACACTGAAACTCCTAGGCAAAGAAAGAATCAATGTAGACTTCTTGCAGATTCTCTACATACTGCCGTTCCCAGCCGCAAAAGTTGATGAAATCCTCAATCAGGCCAAGAAGACCATCGTAATCGAAAATAACAAGACCTCTCAGCTGTCGACCCTCATCAGAGAACATCTTCTCCGAGACGTAGATCATAGAATCCTGAAATATGACGGAAGACCCTTTGACCCAGATTACCTATCCCAGAAGATTAAGGAGGTTCTGTGATGACTATTGAAGTTAAAGATCTTGAAACTCACAAGAAGAATACCTGGTGTCCGGGGTGTGGAAACTTCGGAATACTAATCGCTTTTAAGAAGGCCCTAGTAGAGATGGGTCTCGAAAGAGAAGAAGTAGTCGTCGTATCCGGAATAGGTTGCCATGGAAAGATGGTTAACTACGTGAACGTGAACGGCTTCCACGGCATTCATGGGAGAGTAATACCTCTGGCATCGGGCATAAAACTGGCTAATCCCGAATTGACTGTAATTGGCTTTGCTGGAGATGCAGATTGCTACGATGAGGGGTGGGATCACTTCAGTCACGCTATCCGTCGAAACATAGACATGACGCTAATAGTTCACAACAACATGGTCCTCGGCTTAACTACCGGTCAGACAACCTCGACCAGTCAGGTAGGATTTAGAACCAAGTCTACGCCTTTTGGTTCAGTGAATCCCCCTCTGAATCCTATCGCAAACGCTCTTGTCAGCCGAGCTACTTTTGTCGCGCGTGGATTTGTGGGAGAACCGAAACATCTTCAGCGTCTGATCGTGGAGGCCGTCAAGCACAGAGGATTCAGTTACATCGACGTCTTTCAAGTCTGTGTGTCCTTCAACTATCTGAATACATATGATTGGTTCCGTCAAAGAGTTTACAAGCTTGAGGACGAAGGTCATGATTGTACCGATAGACAAAAAGCGTTGGAAAAGAGCTTTGAATGGGGAAATCGAATTCCAATTGGCATCTTCTATAAAGAAGAAAAACCCACATACCGCGACCATCTTGTACACTTACAAGACAGACCGCTTACGAGACTACCGATAAAAAACGTAGATATTACTCCCCTACTCGATGAAATGAAGTAAGAACAATCATCCACTCTTCTTTTTGCTGGGTACCAGATATCAAGTTAGCTAACTCAATCTTACTCCTCTTTTAAGGGATAGCCTAGGCTTTTCCACGCCTTGATGCCACCGAGAACATTGTAAACCTCTTTGAACCCTAGACTCTTCAGGATACTAGCTCCCAGGCCTCCCCTTCCGCCCCACCCGCACGTAGTTGCGATAGGTTTTTCATGAGCTATACGGTTGGCCTTCTCAATCAGATGTCCTACGTATATCATCCTAGCTCCATCAATGTGTTCCTTCTTCCACTCGTGACTATCTCTAACATCAACCAATGTGATCTCATTATTGTCCAATCTCTCTTTTAATTGCGGGGCAGACAGTATACCCAAATGATCTATAGGCTTTCCAGCATTTCTCCATTCTTTGATACCAGGGCAGAGATAGCCTATGATGTTGTCAAAGCCGAGCCTACAGAGATAACTCTTCGCTATTTCAACATCTTCTTCTCGCTCAGTTACCAGCAGAATTCTCTCATCGTAGGTTATCACCCACCCTGGGAAGTAGCTCATCCCGTCAAGCCAAATATTCAGGGAGGAAGGTATGTGAGAGCCAGCAAAGCTCTCAGGCTGTCTTGTGTCAATCATGACTGAGTGAGGCCGCTTAATCTCTATTTCAAACTCATCAACGCTTAATGATCGGACTGCGGGAGCTTCGTTCAAAAGCGCAGCTCCTTCCAGGTTGTATTGCTCCATTTTGCTGAAATAGGGCGGTCTTAACATTTCCTGTGCGGTCAGATGATGCACAAATTCCTCCTTACTTGAGTGCAATAAAGGATTGGTCTTAAGCTCATAGCCTATTGTGCTGAACTCCCTGTCACTAATGTCGCGGCCACAAATGCTGCCCGCACCATGGCCCGGATAAACCATAACGTGATCGCCCAAGGGTAGAACTTTACTATGAAGGCTCTCATAGAGCTTCTCGGATTGGTCTTGCCATACATCGATTCCCAGGAGATCCGTCCTTCCAACATCTCCGGCAAACAGTGTATCCCCCGTGAATACAGCTATGGGATCTTTGGTCTTTGTAGATTCAAAAACAAGATAGCAAATACTGTCGTTGGTGTGTCCCGGGGTGCCCAAAGCTTCTATTCTTAAGTTACCGATGTCAAAGATGTCACCATCGCTGATCCTGTGTTCTCCATACTTAAAGGATGTTTCTTTGCTATGGGCAATTTCGGCTCCTGTGGTGTTCTGCAATTCAAGTGAGCCTATTACATAATCCTCGTTTCGATGAGTCTCAAATATGTACTTGATCTTGGCACATTCCCGCCTCGAGAGTTCCACATAGATTGAACAGTCCCGTCGCGGGTCAACCACCAAGGCCTCTCCCCCATCGGAGAGGAAGTAGCTGTTGTGTGCAAGCCCCCTTGACTTTATGATCTCGATCTGCATTTATATGACACCCTTGTCAGGAATTGACTTCTGGTAGTTTTCCAGAATCGCTCTTTCTACTCTGAAGAACCCGAGCTAATTTAAAGTTCATAATATGCACATTCTTATTAATACCTTCAGGATAATACTTCCAATCTACTTGGGCATTCCGCTCCGACGCAGTGGTCCGTGATCTCGTTCAGAGAATACTCATCCAAAAAAAGGGTTAGATGGAGAGGCATGAAATGAATCCCCGGAGGCAGTCAGAACCTACCGAAATGGGTAGCAAGACTAGAGTCTTAAGGATACTTGAGCTTTTGGAGAAAGAGTACCCGGACGCCAAGACAGCTCTTCATTATTCTAACAGCTTGGAGTTACTGATCGCCACCATTCTGTCGGCTCAATGCACGGACAGAAGGGTGAACTTAGTCACAAAGAAACTCTTCAAAAAGTATAGAAGGGCAAAAGATTATGCTCAAGCTGATCTTAAGGAGCTTGAAGAAGACGTAAGACCAACCGGTTTTTATAGAAACAAGGCTAAGAACATCAAAATGTGCTGTCAGCTCCTGGTCGAAAAGTTCAATTCTAAGGTTCCGAAAACAATGAAGGAGATTCTTGAACTTCCAGGTGTCGCCAGAAAAACAGCGAATATTGTGCTATCCAACGCTTATGGTGTTATTGAAGGAATAGCAGTGGATACTCATGTTCGTAGACTTGCCAAGAGGTTGGGACTCACAAAGCATGGAGAACCAAACAAAATCGAGAGAGATTTGATGGAGGCAGTCCCCAGAGACAGATGGATGAGAATCACAGACCTCTTAATCTTTCACGGTAGAAGAATATGCAGCGCAAGGAAACCACAGTGTAAGATATGTGTTTTAAACCTGCTTTGTCCTTCTGCCTTCACATTCGACAAGGTTAAGCAAGGAACCAATTTACCTTCTTCTCCGCAAGGAGACCCCGTCCGAAAGGGTGGAGACGAATTACGAGGAGTTTAAATACTTGTTTTCCAGATAGCCTCAAGGAATTGAGCTGAGGTAACACTCGCCAATTCACAAACAAAGTTTCAGGGCAGGAACTGCCCGCAGAGCCTGTAAGACATATCCCATTGGGGAATGGATGAAACAGGAAGCTCCATCCGAAGGGTGGGGTAGTTCACAAACAATATCACTCTCAGTTTCAGTAAAACAGGGTGAGTAAATAATGACCCAATTGCAGATCGGCCAGAAAGCACCTGATTTCACTCTAACGGACATGAATTTGAAGCAAAGGAAACTGAAAGACTTTCTCAGTAAGACCGTGGTTCTTGCGTTTTATCCCGGAGCTTTTACTTCAGTTTGCACAAAGGAGATGTGCACATTTAGAGACTCAATGACACTGCTGAATAACTTGAACGCCCTAGTAGTAGGAATAAGTGTCAATGATCCATTTACGAATAAGGCTTTCGCTGAAGCCAACAGTTTGAACTTCCCCTTGTTAAGCGATTACAACAGGGAAGTAGCTGAAGCTTATGGAATAGCAGATACTGATTTTGCAGGTCTGAAGGGTTACACGGTTGCAAAGCGCTCGATATTCATTATTGACGATGAAGGTACTATTCGTTATGTGTGGGTATCAGATGATCCCCGTGTAGAACCAGACTACGGAGAGATTGAAGAAATCTTGAAAAAGATTGGTTAAGATCAGCCTCTGCAAACTGAAGTCTTTTCCGTTTTTTTCTTGCTGCTATCAAGACCCGAGGACTGTGACATAGGGTCAGAATGTTTATAAAACTAAAAGAAAATCCAATCCACAAAAGCTTAAGAAAGCGAGAAAAAGCATATGGAGGAGGCAGATGGTTTGAGTCCTGAAAAGGAGTTTTCGTTGGATGAGCTTAATAAACCTAAGGATTGGGAAAGCCTGCCCGATATGGCGAAGAAGCACTTACCTATCATCGAAGCACCAGGAAAAGCAAAAGCCAAAGAACCCTTTACGGTCAAGATAAAAGTTGGCGGAATAGATGGCGTGGAACATCCAAATATGTTGGGACACTGGATCAACTGGGTTGCACTTTACGATGGGGATCGATTAATATCTCGGATTGAATTTGGCCCAGGAATGTGTGACGGGTATGTTGTGAATATCAGCGTGGCACTGGACAAGACTGCAAAACTTAGGGCGCAGGAGTTCTGCAACCTACATGGCGTATGGGAAGGAAAAGAAAAGAAGGTCATAATCGAATAGAATCTCGTCATCCGCTGAAGCCGAGGGCTTATGCTAGCTAGGCATTGAAAAGAAAACGCGTTTTTTGAGGGAAGGCTATGAGTAAAGTATTGATCTTGATTGATGAAGGGTTCGAGGACTCCGAATTCCTGTATCCCTATTATCGGTTTCAGGAAGAAGATTACGAGGTAGATGTTGTGGGTTCAGAAGCCAATCAGATCTACACAGGAAAGCGAGGCGTGCCGATGAAGTCGAACCTTTCGCCGGATCGTGTAAAAATAGAGGACTACGATGCAGTAATAATACCTGGAGGAAGGGCACCAGATCGAATGCGTTTGAACAAGGCCCTGGTCAGAATTGTCAAAATGGCTCATGAGAAGGGTAAGGTAATTGCAGCAATATGTCATGGTGCCCAAATGTTGATAGAAGCGGATATCGTGCGTGGAAAGAAGGCAACATGCTGGTATTCCGTGGCAACGGACCTCAAGAATGCTGGAGCTACATATATCGATGCACCGGTTGTGGTTGATGGGAACTTTGTGACTTCACGCTTCCCTGCAGACCTACCGAGGTTCTGTCAAGAGACAATAAAGTTGCTGAAAAAGCGATGATTCTGCAATTAACTGAACTTTCCTCTTCTTTTTTGGGTTTTCTGATTAATGGCAGGAAGGACCCCTTGCTTCAAGCCAGAAAGTGAAAATCTTCCAACCCTCGATTTGATAATTGCGCCAAAAAAAGAAAGATATTCTGGGACTCCGGTGCGGTGGTAGTAGGCAAAACAGCTGACTCAGGCTGACAAGAGTGGAAAGCCTTCCGAAGATTCTGTGCCCCTCCAAAGGTGGCGTCTATTTCTTCCAGAGTCTATGTATATTGCAGTATTCTCTTGCCTTTATCTCTTCGTATTTGCCTGCTTTGAACTCAGCCTCTGGTTTTTGTCCCGGCTTTAACCAAACTCGCTGTACATCCCCGTCTGTAATGAGCTCTACGAACTCTATATAGTGCTTTTCCTCCATTGGATGTGGTACACTTCCGACTTTGACCTTAATTACATCTCCAGATTTCTCGATTACCGGAACATGTTTCTCGTATCCTTTTTCTTCAGTCTGTTCTGCAAGAAGTTCCATCGGCTGCCCGCAACAAACGAGTGTTCCTATTCCAGAATGTAGCACTTCGACGATATTTCCACAAATGTTGCATCTATAGATTTGTCTCACTGCAGTTTTAGTCATTCATTCACCCTCCTTTTTTCATTTTTTTACAGTCTCTCCAAGGTTACGCCCCAATCCTCTCAATCTGTCAAGATCGTTCTCATCAGGCACATACCTAACTCTCACACCCTCATACGGTATCTCCCAGCCTAATCCCCTAAAGATTTCCTCGATCTCATTAACTACCTTTCCTCCCCAGCCATAAGATCCAAAGGCAAAACCGATGCGTTTTCGTGGCCTCAGCCCTTTAAGGTAGGTTAAGAAAGCACTGACCTTTGGAAATATTCCGTTGTTTAGTGTAGGGGAGCCGACTAAGATGGCCCTAGAGAATAACACGTCAGTCATGACATCCGATATATCTGTGGTCTTCAGGCACCTCACGACAACCGGAATTCCAGACTCCTCCAGCCCTTCTCCTAAAGCGTATGCCATTTTTTCTGTTGATCCCCACATTGTATCATAGACAATTACTGCCCTCTTCTCGCTCTCAAATGCTGCCCATTTCGTGTAAGCCTCCATTATCTTAGACAAATATGATCTCCAGATTAACCCGTGACTTGGGGCTACCATTTCTATGTCTAACGTGGAAAGAGCATCCAAAGCTTTTCTTACTTGGTCCCCGTAAGGAAGAACGATATTTCCGTAATACTTGGCTGCCTCCTCATGAAGAATATCCCATCCTAACTCATCATCAAAACGCTCAGATGATGCAATATGTTGTCCGAAGGCGTCATTTGGCAGAAGCAGCTTCTCCTCGGGTATATAGGTTGCCATTGAGTCGGGCCAGTGAACCATCGGGGTAAGGTAAAACTGAAGAGTCCTCTTTCCAATCTTTATTGAATCTCCAGTCTTGACGACCCAGAAATTCCAGTCCTTTTTGAAATGATAACGGAGGCCATTCTCACCCTGGGGTGATACAATTACTTTGGCTTGGGGTACTAACTCCAGAATTCTGGGAAGAGAGCCGGAATGGTCCATTTCTACGTGGTTTGTAACAACGTAATCTATGGTTGAAGGATCGATGAGTTTCTTGATACGAGACAGCATCTCATCAAAAAGGTAGTGCTTCACCGTGTCTACAAGAACTTTCTTTTCATCCAGAATCAAGTACGCATTGTAGGTGCTGCCGCGCGGAGTAACGTATCCATGAAAACTCCTCAAATTCCAGTCAATACCCCCTACCCAATGAATATCCGGTTTAACCTGAACAGGATTTGCCATTACTCTTCGACCTTTTCAAACTCTTCTTTACTTGCCCCACACTCTGGACATACCCAGTCATCCGGCAACTTCTCAAATGGAGTTCCTGGTGGTATGTCGGCATCGGGATCTCCCTTTGCAGGGTCATAAACATAGCCACAAACAATACATTGGTATTTTGCCATTTTCTCTGACATCTTTCGAAACCACCTCCTCTAAAGTGGCATGAATTTATCCCTATCATTTGGACTTTATTTAAGCTTATCTTACGGATATTTTGAACCGTTTCTTACAGGACTATTCTGGATCTGGCTGTAAACCTACCGTTATTGTCAGGATGCCAATTCTTTTTCCTTTGAATCCTGTACCCTACTCGATTTGTTTCAAAAAGATCTTATATTGCTCTTCGTGGTGCTTTTCTGCCTTAGCAATCGCTCTGAATCTTCGGGCAACCTCCGGAAAGCCTTCCCTTTCGGCAACTTCGGCAAACTCAGGGTACATTTTTGTGTTTTCATAATTTTCACCGTTAATTGCAGCCTTGAGATTCTGTTTCGTGCCACCGAGTATTAACGGGGCTTCAACCTTAATCTGGATTACGTTTACGTCATCCTTTGTTGCTTTCTTCACATCATTTATCATTCTGAATAATGCTTTTGCGTGAGACCTCTCATGTTTTGCGGTCTTAAGGAATCTCTCCGCAACATGCTCGTATCCTTCTGAGTCTGCGACTTCAGCGTATACCGCATATCTGTTTCTTGCTTGGCTTTCTCCAATGAATGCCTTCACCAGATTCTTAATTGTCTCAGTTTTGTTTGACATTCTATATCGCCTTGACTTGCATTTCGGTTCGAATAATAGCATTTTGTGGGAAAGGTTTTTAAATGTTTGGTTCGAAATTAGTACCATGGATGACAGAGACATAATGATAGTGGACACACTGTTGGAGAATGCACGGATCCCTAGGGTCAAGATCGCTCAGAAGCTTCACATAAGTGAAGCTGCAGTCCGTAAGAGGATAGCAAGACTAGAGAAAGAGGGAGCTATCTTTGGCTACAGAGCTATTGTGGACCAAAAGAAAATCGGTTATTTGACTTCTCTCACTGGTGTTGATGTTGCTCCTGAGCATCTGTGGAGAGCCGTTGACAAGCTCAAGAAAAAGAAGGAAATCAAGTCTATCTTTCTGTCCAGCGGAGATCATACGATAATGATTGAAATCTGGGGCAAGACCGCAGAAGAGCTTGCCAAGATCCACAAAGACCTTGAAAGAATTGAGGGAATAGAAAGGATATGTCCCGCCATCATAACTGAAAGGATAAGGTAATCGGAAACCTACCTCCGAAGCTGTGCCTCTCCCCGGGGAAGGGTTGTGAGCAGAGTTCTATTTTGTCTCAAAAAACCTTTTGACAGCCTTTATGAAATCGTCTAAGTCATCGACGAAAACTGGAATGCCCATGAAACTCAGGAATATTCCAGTGTCCTCAATTCGCTGATCTAGATTGAGTCTTGACAATACAGCGCCAGCAATCATCATAAGCAGCCCGGCCGGATAGTGGTGTATTCTCATGCCACCTACGTATATTTTAGGCTTCTTGGGGATGCTATTCCATATTTCGGTCAAAGCAGTACCTGTGAGTAGCCCAAGAATGGCCATCCTTCTCTTTTTGTTTTCATTCTTACTCATACGGATTTATCCTTCATGTTTTCAGCTGCATGAAGATCTGTCTATCCACATTTAAAGAACAACCAGGATTTTTCTTCCTTCTTAAATCTGATTAAGCAATACCTTCCTTTGAGTCTTTTCCCTTCTATGTGAACTATGATCTCGTCCTCTTTCCATTTCTCGGGACGATATCTTCCGCTGTCCCAAGTCTCCACAGTTCCAGATCCGTATTCGCCCTTAGGTATGATTCCCTGGAAGGACGCATAGTCTATTGGGTGATCTTCTGTCTGTACTGCCAGTCTCTTGATTCCTTTTACAGTTGGGGGTTCCTTTGGCACTGCCCAGCTCTTCAAAACGCCTTCTCTTTCAAGCCTTAAGTCGTAATGAAGACGTGTAGCGTCGTGCTTCTGTATGACATAAATATGCCCACTACTCTTTCTCAGCTCCCCTTTGGGCTCCTTGGTCTTCCCAAAATTCCTTTTCTTCCAATACTCTTCCAAGCTCATTACCGAGACTCCTCCTCACTCAAAGCTGAAATATCTTACTGTGTCTTTTTCTCCGCAAAAAGACTCCATCCGGGAGGATGGAGATGAATTGCGTTGTGTTTAAATGATTTTCCAGTAACTTAAACTTTGGGTAAGATGCTCGTAGGAGGAGGGTTGTTCAACGCGTGAGCGCAAAACCTAGTCTGAGAGCATAGGTCTTTCGGGCACATCCTGCTCGACATGGCAGCTGGGTATTTGTGGCGCAAATAACAGAGTCAATCAGCCCCAAGGGCGGAAGAGACCTTGCTGTGCGGCCCTGAACTCGGAGCACAGAGATCTCCCCCTAGGAATCTGAGAAGCCAAAGTGCCCTCAGACGTATGAAACAGGTAGAGCGAGGAAAGCCCCTTTCGAAAGCTGGGGTAAGTTCGCTGGTCAAGCTGTCTTCGTATAAAAATCCTTGCTCTTCTGTTTCGGCCAGTGTAGACCAAGGAGCTTGGCAAGGATCGGTGCTCCAACCAGTTTGCCAAAAAGGATAGATATTTATAATTTTGATGCCGAAAATATATACGTAGAGTAAAGAAAATTGAGGAATTCCCAATCATCTAAAAGGGCCATTGAGAGGAATTATACGTTGAAGATTCCGATTAGAAAATTAACATTTGTGTTTCTCATTTCACTGGTTGTTATGCTGGGCCAGTTCGTAGTTTTCTCAGAGTCTGCGACTCAACCCCCTCCCCAAAAATGGTCAGATCTGTATCTTCCACAGTACCCGGAAGTCAATGAAACCCTTGCATATAGCTCTTCTCTTCACGAGGCTGGATTCCCCGTAGTTATGTATGACTTAAGTGGTGACGGAGTTCCAGAGATCTTATTTGGCTCCGATGACGGTGAATTCTATGTTTGGAATGCCAGTAACAACAACTATGCTCCAATCTGGAACGACAACATTGCATCATTAAATCCAACTGTGGCCAGTAAGTATGAGATATTCTCAGTAGCAGTGGGTGACATGGATACGAACACTTCTTCCTTGGAGATTTTGGTCGGCACAGTCAACTATATTACTGTCCTAACCTGGAATGGCACAAGTTGCGTATATAATCGGACCGTACAGTTGGCTGTCGGAGGAAGTGATATGATAGTGTCGAGTTTAATTGTGGAAGACATAGATAATGACTCCTATAATGAAATAATCGCAGCTATTGGAAGAAAAACGAACTATGCTGACAATGTTACATCTCATTCTGGAAAGATGTTTGTCTGGAAGGCAACCGATTTTCGGGACAATCCTGGTGACTGGAAACAAATCGACGCCACGGATCTTAATAGGATTAAAACAAATTGGTATACCAACAGGGGATGCTATTCTCTGATTACGGGCGATCCCGATAACGATAATAAGACTGAGATCATAGCGCATCTGGAATACTTGGGGGTTGGATGCACGGTCATTATAAATTCATCCACATACATTGATGAGTCGATTATTTCAGCTCCAGAAGGAAGGGGATATGGACTGGCATGCGGCGATATTGACAATGACGGAGATAACGAATTGGCGATTGGAGACGGAGACGGAACCGTTTATATTATGTCTGGGGCTGGCAGCTCCTATTCCACTTCTAAGCCCATATTGATTCCAGGGGCCTCGTTGGTCTGGGGTCTAAAGATTGCCGATTCAGATAATGACACGCGTAATGAACTTATCGCCACGACGCTCCAAGGAGATCTCAGGATATTTCAGTGGGATAGTAGTTTCAACGAGCTTAAAGAAGAAGATACGAGTATCGAGTGGATTGGTGCGCAAGTTGGAGCTTTCAATTTCATTTGTGTGGGAGATCCAGATAACGATAGCTGGACCGAGCTTGCGTTGGGAAAAGCTGGACCGAATTCAGGCTTTGGTGTTTCCGACTATGATTCAAAAGGGCATTTGCACGTCTTCGGTTATATTCCGACCTGGGCTAACGTGACAGCCCCGCCGCCATCCACGATTCAAGCGGCAACCCCCATTATATTCAACGCACAGTATAACCGAACTGATTCTTCGGAGGGAATACCAGGCCTCCAACAAGTTGTTGGTATAGACAATGACACCCAGACACTGTGGGAAGGAGGATCACCCAGCTTCATAGATGAAGGTTCAGGAAACTATACTATCGAACTCCCCACGACTGGAGTGGAACCGGGATATCATGCCGTTAGAGTTATTCTGTTTGAGGTGGAATTTGAGCCTGGCGAGGTCTTTGTGAATTTCACTGTTTCGGGAGCAGATACAAACGTAACAGTACTCTGGGGGGCGGCAAATCTATCTGGATACTGGGAAACATACGGTGCCTTTAGCCCGTATGTTAACAGCACAGACAAGGGAATCGCGATTTTTTACTCTTATAATTCATCAGGAACACCAACTGGAATAATCGGCGCAAGGGGTCGAGCCTCACTGCTCGACCTTAATGGAACCATGATAGGGGGCAAAGAGCAACTGCCGTGGTATGACTTATTCGAATTATATGGAGGTAATGTCTCATACAGGGGAATCTACTATATTCAGCTAGATACTTACGGCCTGCACGTAGCAGATTTTAATTTGACCATTACTGTATGGAAGGAGAAATACAATCCCGCTGAACTATGGGTTATCGTTCACGTTGAACCTATTCCATCTAGCCTTGTAGCTGTTGGTGAGGAGATATCTATCTACGAAGGCGGGGATTTTGAAGTATCCGTATTCTTCAGGGACGATTACCATCTTAAGGATGTGAGTAACGGAGCTGTATCTCTCACAATAACAAATGGTACTTGGAACTGGGGCAACTATGTTTATCTCAGCTACGAGACATTCGGTCTATACAAGAGTGAAGAAATAAAACTGGAAGACATAGGTATCACCTCCGGAACCTATAGTATCATCATAAATGGTAGTGCCCCTGACTACGAAGATTGTCAAACCAGCCTTCCCTTTGCGGTCAATCTGAAGGCAAATGTTGTACTGATTCTTTCTCAGCTTCCGTCCGAAATCATGGCCGGAGAATCACTGCCTGTAGAAGCAACACTGACTTTCGAAAACGGAACGGCCGTTATAAACCAGGACGTGAAATTCACATACACATATGATGGTCTGCCGCACGACGGTCCAACTGTAGTCACAGATGAAAATGGAAAGGCAAGCATAACGATTACTCCACCTGCGGGAACTACAAGAGTCGAAATCAGCGTAAGATACGACGGCTCGGAAGAGACAAACCCGATTACGAGCGTAGCTTCTACTGCTGCTGGAGGAACTTTTGTACGGATTGTTACGATCTGGGACAGAATGATAGAAATGCTGCCTTTTGCAGGAATCGGTGCAGCGGTGGTTGGAGGTTCGGCATTTTCATTTCATCGATTTGTAAGAGTACCCAAGAGAAGACGCAAACTTGAAGAATTGAATAGGATAGCTGAGACTTTCGACAACTTCGAAAATCTGAGGCACATAATAGTCTTGGAAAAGAATAGTGGTTTGACTATCTATGATCAATCATTTACAGGTACAAACCTTGACCCGTCTCTAGTAAGCGGATTTATCCAAGCGATTTCCTCATTTGGAGCTGAGCTTACCAAGAAGGCTGATGGAAAGCTCAGAGAGTTAACCTATGAGGGTTTCCGACTGCTGTTAGACGAAGGTGACTAT
>JBHLPL010000104.1:0-6888 GCA_048939465.1 Promethearchaeota archaeon
AAAACACCATCAAATCAGATTCAAGTAGGTAGCGAATGATTGATTCTTTCACCAAAACGGAATATCATGTTTCAATCCAAAATGTATCCTCTGACATCATTTTCTGGAGTCTCTTGACCGGATTTTCACTACGCCTCTATGAACAGCGCAGCTTATGCATGCAAATTTTGTTACCCGTTCTCTGGGGATAAATGTTCCTTTTTGTCTCAGTTCCCGAGCAATTGTCGGTTCAACAAAGCTGACGTAGCCTGTTACCCGTTTAATCTTATCTCGAGGTACTCGCTTCCCGCAGTATGAACATTGGACCATGCTCTTTTTTCCTGATGAACCCTTAGCTCTTCCTCGACTTTTCCTTTTCTTTGGCAATCGACACACCTCATTTAACAAGTAATAATTCACGATATAAGTTTTTGGAACTGAAAGCTCCGGATACGAGATCCTTAATGCCCTAAAAGGCTTTCACTCCTTCTTTTGACCTCCTCAAAACTCATCGGAAACTCAGGTCCAGTATACTCAACCATTATGGATGCAGCTGCCGATGCGAAGTAACCAGATCGGCTCACATCGCCGTTCCTTAAGTATTCAAATACAAACGATCCTGCATAGGTATCGCCTGCTCCTGTTGGATCTCGGGCAAGAGTTTTGTACGCAGGAATCTTGATGTTTCTCTTTCCGTCAAATATCACAGAGCCCCTCTCTGCAAGTGTAACTATCCCGACATCTGCACCCCACTCTACAAGCTTTCTTGCGGCCTCCTCCGGCTTTCTTACTCCAGTCATAACAAGGGATTCATGCTCATTTGGCTTTGCAAAGTCTACCAAATTCACAATCTTTTTTGCTTCATCACGGTCACATATACGCTTAATTCTACCACCTTCTCCGATCACTCTGGTGATGCCCTGAGGATCCAAGAATAGAATCGCATCGCTTTCTTCACGTAAAAAATGGACCAAATCGTAGTCCACTTCCTGCAGTATCGGTCCCAGAACAATTGCTTTAGCATCTAGACACTCTCTGGGAAAGTTCTCAACGGTAATTCTATTTGCTATTCCAAGTACATCAAGCGTTCTGTCGCCTGCTTCGTCGTAGACGAGTTTGAAACCTCCAGTTTCCTCAGATATCATCAATCTAGGGATTTCTACACCAAATCTGTCCACATCTTCAACAAATACGTTCTTGAAGTCTTCTCCAATGTATCCAACCAGCGCTGCTCTTCCGGTGCCTAGCTTTTTGGCAGCTAAACATGCGTTAGTGCTGCATCCTGACAGAACACGTTTTTTTGTTGACAGGTAAGGAGTTATTATAATATCGTATACTGGATTTCCGACGGCGACAAAATCATAGGTCATCTGTTTCTACCTCTGGTTGTCTACTCCCCTCTGTCCTTCTCCACGTATAAACGAGACGCTGTATAACTGTTATCTGGGAGAGGACACCAACAAGAATTATAAAGATCTCCAGGATGCTTTGGTTGAGAATATTAAAGGCTGGCCATACGTAGACTAGTATGATACCGATAATAATTAGGATCAGTTTTTCCTGGCGCTCGGCGATTCCTACGTTACACTTTTCCAAGCCTCCAACAGACTCTGCTTTGGCTCTAATGAAGCTAGCCATAACCATGCTGAAGAATGCAAAGAATCCCCAGAGCCACCAAACGAAGCCACCAAGAATCAATCCAAGAATGATCAAAAACTCCGCGTATCTATCAAGAAGATGATCCCAAACAGCTCCGAATCGTGTAGCGGCATTAGTCGCCCTTGCAATCGCGCCGTCCAGCATATCGACGAAACCAGTTAACAGAATTAGAATCAGACCCCAAATTAGTGCCCCAAAAGCAAAAAGTATGCAGCAGAGAATACTAATAACGAGGCTTATAGCAGTTGCAGTATTGGGCGTTAAACCGATCTTGGACAGAGCCCGGCCGACTGGCAACATTGCTCTTTCATATTTCTCTCTGAGTCTCCCTAACAATGCCTAACACGCTCGACTCATCTTCTCTGGAACTCTTGGTTTTAAACCTTTTGCTCGAGTTAGGAAGTTCATCCGTCTTTCGCAGGAAGACCCCCTGCGTTTGCATAGTGATGAATTGCGTCGGGTTTAAATATCTCCTTGGATATTTGAGGTTGAGGTCTGTGACCTTGAAGACCTAGAAGGCTATCGAGGTGGGTCGAAAGCACACGTAACGGGCTCCTTGACCATGCACTTAGGAGCACACCCGTCCCGCAGTTTGTAGCTGCGTACAGGGGAAGTGAACCAGCCTTCGGCCTCTCCCGGGCGCACCGCGCCGAAAGATCTATCAATATTCTGAAGCGAGAGGGAAAAACCCCTTACGAGAGCCAGGGGCAATTCACTAGCGAATTTACCTTCCAAGTCCAACAAGTCCAATCAATCCAGAAAGGGGGACTGCTATTCGATGGCATATCTTCACTGGCTTGAAGAAATACTTCAAGAACTAATAGATCGAAAAGCCAACCCGGTGGTTTTAAACACAGGCAAATCAACAAGCGGAGAAACCCACATAGGGATCTTCCGTGAACTTCTTATTTGTGATTGTCTTGGTCGCCTGCTTGAGAAAATGGACAGTAATTGGAGATTTTATTTCATTGCTGATGATTTTGATGCCGCAAAGCATTTTCCAAGTTATGTTCCCAAGGACTTTGACCACTACATAGGTACGCCATTTTCTGATATTCCCTGCCCCGAGGACCACTGCGAAAGCTATGGGCATCATTATGCGATGAACCTGATCGGCACATTTGATGATTTCGGGATAGACCCGAGAATAATCTGGGCTTCCAAGCTTTACGACTCTGCAGAGATGAAAGAGGCCGTGCGTATAGCCCTCAAGAATGTGGAACCGATAAGAAAGATCCTAAAAAAATATGTTGCGCCGACGCTGAGAGAAGAGGAAGTCGAGGATTACCTAATAGAAATGGAGGAGAGATGGCCCGCAACTGTTGTATGTGAGAAATGTGGGAAACTGCAGGCGAAAACAGAGGGAAGAATTCAACCCAACAGAATTACCTCTTTCGATCCTGCAACCGACAAGATAACCTATTCCTGTCCCGCTTGTGGTTATGAAGGAGAAACAACAATCGCCAAAGCAAGGATTAAGCTGACTTGGAGAATCGACTGGCCGGCTAAGTGGTTTATCCTACGTGTGACATGCGAACCAGCTGGAAAAGATCACACTGTGAAGGGAGGAGCGTATGATACAGGATTGGAGATCTGCCAGAAGGTCTACCGATTTGAAGGACCACTGAAGGTAGGTTATGAATGGGTTAGATTTGGTGAGACAGACATGAAGACTCATCGAGGAATAACCTTCACGCCGCGTGAATTCCTCCGTATTTGCTCTCCCGAAGTACTCAGATATTTGATTCTACGAACTCACCCCTCAAAACACATAAGTTTTAGACCGAGACTGCTCGTTCAACTGGTAGACGAATATGATCGATTTGAGAAAATCTACTACAATCTAGAAGAAGCGGACGAGGAAGAAAAAAGGGAGATAAAATTCCTATATCCTCTATGCCAAGTCAACGAGACGTCTTCCGAGATTCCTAAACGCCTTCCATACAGGTTTGCAGTCATGTTCTCGCAATTGGAGAATCTACTCACAAAGGAAAAGATACTGGAAAAGGCAACCGAGGTAGTCAAAAAGACCTATCAAATAAGCGAAGTTACCGATGAGATAACAAGAAGCATAAAGATGACTCTCCAAAGGGCTGAAGACTGGACAAAATCATACGCTCCTCCCCAATTCTTACTAAACATCCCGAAAGAGGTTACGAACGAAATAAAGCAAAAGCTAAGTGATAAACAGCGGAAAGGTCTAAAACTTCTCGCAAAAACCTTTCAGGATGGGGATTTGGATGAGGAAGAACTCCAAAACAAAGTGTTTACTTTAGGAAAGGAAGAGCTGGGAATCGGGGCAAAGAAAATGTTCCAAGCTGTATACTTAGCTCTCATAGGCAAGAAATTCGGTCCAAGACTGGCCCCCTTTTTGCTTGCGCTAGAACGAAGCTGGGTAATAAAAAGGCTTCTGGATGCAGCGAATTAAACTGCAAAATCTAAATCTTTTAAGAAAGCTGTTCCTATGAGTATAGAGGAGGAGACGCATATGAGTTCTGAAATAGTCGCAGTTCTTCTACTGGTTGTAAAGATGGGAAAGGAACACGAGGTAGCTGAGAAATTAAAGAAAATTGAGGATATTGTGGAAGTACTGATTGTGTATGGACAGTGGGATGTTCTTGTAAGGATAGAAACAGTGGCTCTCGGGAAGCTGGACTACATAGTAACTGAAATACGAAGAATTGATGGTGTAGAGCAAACCACAACACTGATTGCCTCATAAGAGTTTCCAATCATCAACTTATTAAGGGGGGCTCGAATGCCAGAAAAGATCCTAAGAAGAGGATACAAGGATACCGTTCTGGAAGCGTATCGTGGGGATATTACAGAGACCATGGTTGAAGCAATAGTAAACCCGGCTAACAGCCTTCTAATCATGGGGGGAGGAGTCGCTGGTGCAATAAAGCGGAAAGGGGGCGAATGTATTGAGACCGAGGCGCGAAAACACGCTCCCGTGCCGATAGGTCGATCTGTTGCCACCGCGGCGCGCAATTTAGACGCAAAATACGTCATACACACCCCGACTATGGAAACCCCTGCTCAAAGAACGTCCTTGGATGCCGTGTCAAAAGCGATGAGAGCAGCTTTGAAATGCGCCGACGTGAAGAATGCAAAAAGCGTAGCATTTCCAAGCCTCGGGACAGGTGTTGGCGGCATAGATGAAATCAAGGCTGCCGGATTAATGATTCGTGAAGCACTAGACTACATAGAAGGCGGCACAAGGATTCAAAAGATAATCTTCATTGGATATGACGATAAACTGGCCAATGCCTTTGCAAAGGAATTGGATAATATTGTATCCGCAGCCTAGGATAAGATAATGGACTCCCAAAGCCTTTTATATGCCATTTTTTTAGTTACATTGAGGGGAGCTATGTTGGGTAAAATAAACATAGAAAGTTTCAAACCCAATCCAAAACTGAGAACGCTGTGGTACTTTGAACTTCTTATCGGCATAATCATTTATCTTCTGATAATAGCGTTTCCGGCGATATCCATCATTCATCTTTTGAACTTGACAGGTCCGTACTTCGATCTAACGTTCGTCATGTACGCAATATTCGGTTTCATGCTTCTATGGGCCATTCCAGCAGCCATATGGATTCCGTTCTATTACAGATCCATAGAGTACCAAATCCTTCCTGAGGAGATTGTTGCCAAAAGGGGAGTAATTTGGAAGAACGAGCAGCGTATACCCTATTTCAAGGTAACGAACATAAATGTGAGACGTGGGCCGCTGGAAAGGGCATTCGGGTTAGGACACATAGGTATTCAAACGGCTGGTTTGGGTGCCACAAGTATAGCTGAAGAAAGAATTGCTGGACTCCGCAATCCGGAGGAAATCAGAGAGACAGTAATGGAAAGGATCAGAAGATTCGGAAAAGAGCCAATAGGGATAACCGAAGCTCCAACGCCAAGAGTGACAAGAAGACCGGTAGCTGAAGAAGAACTCTTGAGACAAATACTGGATGAACTGAAGAAAATCAGAGAAAAACTCTGAAATCCTACTTTTTTTTGATGGTTTATTTACTTCTCCGTTTCAATAACATTTTATATACCAAGGCTCAGTAAATTGATTAGGATAGCACTGGCAAAATGACTATTTGGGGGAGGCATTACTTGGGCGACAAACCTAAGCAAGTTCTAGGAATTTATGGTCCCCATGTTGTTAGGGCAAACACGGGCGACAAACTTCTATGCAAAGGGTGGCAACAAGAAGCAGTTTTAAGACTTCTACAGAACAATCTGGATCCAGAAGTGGCAAAGGATCCGAATAACTTAATCGTTTACGGCGGCGCGGGGAAAGCTGCAAGAAACTGGGAGTGTTTTGAGAAGATTGTTGAATCGCTTAAGAAGCTGGATAATGACGAGACCTTGCTTGTACAGTCCGGGAAGCCTGTTGGGATAATAAGAACTCACACAGCTGCTCCACGTGTTCTAATATCGAATGCCATGTTGGTGCCCAAATGGGCAACTCTGGATGAGTTTAGAAGGCTTGAGGATTTAGGTCTAACAATGTATGGCCAAATGACTGCAGGAAGCTGGATATATATTGGGACCCAAGGCATATTACAGGGGACTTATGAGACTTTTGCTGCAGTGGCCAAGAAACACTTCGGTGGAAGCCTAAGAGGTAGACTGGTGCTTACGGCCGGTACAGGTGAGATGGGACGAGCTCAACCGCTTGCGATAACAATGAATGAAGGAGTGGCCTTAGTCGTTGAAGTTGACAGAAATCAGATTCAAAAAGCAATAGACCGAGAATGTTGCGACATGGCCGTTGAAGACATTGATGAAGCTGTCTCGATAGCCAAGGCAGCTATTAGCGAAAGAGAGGCAAGATCGATAGCTTTAGTCGGCAATGCTGCAGAGACTCATCCGAAACTCCTTGAGATGAGAGTCATACCAGATGTAGTAACAGACCAGACCGCAGCACATGATCCGCTTGATGGATACATACCAACGGGAATGAGTCTGGAAGAAGCTGCTGAGCTCAGAAAAGAGAATGCGGAGAAATACATCAATCTGGCCAAGAGATCGATGGCAGTTCAGGTAAGGACCATGCTGGAATTTCAGCGAAAAGGAGCGGTGGTGTTCGATTATGGCAACAATATTCGTCAGCAGGCCTTCGACGAAGGAGTGAAGGATGCTTTTGAAATTCCGGGATTTGTCCAGGCATATATCCGTCCTTTGTTCTGCGAAGGAAGAGGTCCTTTTAGGTGGGTGGCGCTGTCAGGAGATCCTGACGAC
>JBHLPL010000023.1:0-22078 GCA_048939465.1 Promethearchaeota archaeon
ACTAATGGAATGACTCCTTTATATAATTTAGAAGGCCACCAGCTAGTAAGATGCTCTTGGACCGTGAACTGAGGTCGACTCTAGCAGAGAATTCTATTCCTTTGGTACTATTCTTGACAACTAGTCTCGTTTCCCTCTTTTCTAGTGTCTTTCTAATCTTTTTCATCTCTATTTTATCGCCTTGCTCGACAGAATCATAAACCTTTTCATCTTCAAACTCTAGAGGCAGAATTCCAAAATTAACCAGATTGGCTTTGTGTATTCTGGCGAATGATTTAGCCATCACTGCTCTAACTCCTAGATACATAGGAGCCAAAGCTGCGTGCTCTCTACTGGAACCCTGCCCATAATTCTCTCCCGCTACGATAAAACCGCCGCCTTTCTCCTTGGCTCGAGAAACGAAAGAGGAATCAACCTGCTCGAATACGTACTCGCTGATAGCCGGGACATTGCTTCTTAGAGGAAGTATCTTGACTCCGGCAGGCATTATGTGATCTGTTGTTATATTGTCCCCTAGGCGTAATAGCACCTCAAAATGCAGCTCATCTTCAAGTGGGCCTCTTAAGGGCAGTTGCTTGATGTTTGGCCCCCTTATTATTTCGATCTTCTCTGGTTCAGAAGATGGTGGAAGTATCATTCCATCATCAATTTTGATTTTGCTGGGCATTCTGATTTCGGGATAGTCTCCCAGCTTACGTGGGTCCCTCAAGACTCCAAAGATGGCTGTTGCGGCTGCTGTTTCCGGGCTTACGAGGTACAGTTGAGCGTCTCTGGTACCACTACGCCCCTCAAAATTCCTGTTGAATGTTCTCACAGAAATACTGCCAGAAGGCGGAGCTTGCCCCATGCCAATGCACGGACCGCACGCACTCTCCAGTATTCGGGCACCTGATGAGATCAAATCTGCCAGTGCACCGTTCCTTGCTATTTCCTCAAGAACCTGGCGTGAACCGGGAGAGACAATCAGACTGAGGTTAGGATGGACTTTTTTCCCCTTTAATATGGCAGCCACTACCATGAGATCCTTCAGGGAAGAGTTGGTACAACTTCCAATGGCCACTTGTTGGACCTCCAATCCTTCTATCTCACTAACCTTGGATACGTTTCCTGGACTGTGGGGCGTTGCTACCAAAGGCTCTATTTGTGCTAGATCAATCTCAATGGTTTCTTCATATTGCGCATTGTCATCAGGTTTTAATTCTTTCCATTCATCCGATCTTTCCTGCATTGCGAAGAACTTCTTTGTTGTCTCGTCTGAAGGGAATATTGAGGTCGTCGCTCCCGTCTCGGCACCCATGTTTGCGATTGTAGCCCTCTCATAGACATCCAAATCTTCGACTCCATGTCCGAAGTATTCCAAAACCTTGCCTACTCCTCCCTTTACACCAATGATCCTAAGAACTTCCAGAATAATATCCTTTGCAGCAACCCAACGCTGTCTTTTTCCAATGAGATTGATGCCTACAACACCTGGAACCTCCAGATAAAAAGGAGCACCCCCCATTGCAGCAGCTACATCCAATCCGCCAGCACCGATAGCAAGCATTCCTACTCCGCCTGCCGTAGGTGTGTGAGAATCTGATCCCAGCAATGTTCGTCCAGGTCGAGAGAATCGCTCGAGGTTCACTTGATGACAAATACCATTTCCCGGTCTTGAGAAATAAATCCCATACTTTGCTGCAACGCTCTGAAGGTACATATGGTCGTCTGCATTCATGAAATTCGTTTGAAGTGTATTATGATCCACGTAGCTTACTGACAATTCGGTCTTTACTCTCGGTATTCCAAGTGCCTCAAACTGAAGATATGCCATCGTCCCTGTGGCATCCTGAGTCAAAGTTCGGTCTATTCTTACAGCAATCTCGGTACCTTCTTTGAGGCCCCCTTCAACCAGATGTTCCTTCAATATTTTATGCGTTATCGTTCCTTTCATTTCAACCCCTCTTGGCTTTGGCTTCAGCATCCTTTCCGAAGGATCCCGACTTTGTACATATTGATTAGAAAAGGATTTGGTGGGGTCGGTGGGATTTTCCCCAAGCTGATTTTCCTTGGCTTTGAACCCACAATTCGTCTTAGCAGACGATCCGGCTGTTAATCCAACGGGTTTCTTCGGAGTGGACCGCTCCAGAGGCTCTTCATCCGTTTGTCAGCAGATCTATTGCCTGGGACATCTGGAGCCCGTCGTCCTACCTGATTAGACCACGACCCCTTCAAGAACCTGTAAAATCTTGAAATATAAAATTGTATCGGTGGGTATGAACCTAAGATCGTTTCAGCGATCTAAAAGACTGCCCTTCGCTCAGAGGATTAACATGCGGACAGAGGAAATTGTATTTTAAAAGGATGTGTGACACCGTTCCGTGTTCTAATGGGTACGGGTGTTTCCTCTCGCCTATGGCCGCCAGCGAACCAGCAGCATCTTGCTTTCCCACGGGCTCGCGCACCGTAGTACAGGTAAGATCGCTCGAGAGCTTAACTTTCACGCGATGTCACACAAGGAGTTTAAGAATTCTAAACACTATATAAAAATATTGCAAATCTTGCATTGATTCCTTCAGCTAATTAGACGCCCTTCAGAATCGATCTCGCCTTTCCTTATCCTCGAGGAGGAGATTGGCATCTTATCCTCTGCAAGAGCCAAAGGGATCAGAACAATTTTGATCGGGGGTATTTTCCTTTGAATTCTAATCTGATTGATCTCTTCTGCGCGGGCGTAGGTTTCTTTGGTGACCACTATTGCTTCAATTTCTTGACTAGATATTGCGGGTCCGTAAGGATCCTTTAGAGGGATTATCTTAACCCTATCGGCGACTCCCTTTTCCTCCAAAAATCTTTCTATTTTAGCTTTTCTCATTTCGAATGGCAAGATTCTTTCTCTTTCAGGTTTTCCTTTCAGCATCTCTTCAGTTGTTACCCCCAGAATCACACTCTTACCTAATTTAAGCGCCTTCAAGAGCGCGAATTTATGTCCTGCATGAAAATGATCAAATGTCCCTGCAAAGCCTACGCAGCTGAATTTGCCCTTACTGCAATCTCCCACGAAGATCACTGCCTTTAATGCATCGTCCTAATTTCAACCTGTTAGAGTATTCTACTGGATATTTAAGAATGAAGTCTAGAATATCAATGTGGTTTTTTCGGACTTTGACTATTTCTCAGAATCCTCCAAAAAGACCTTGGATCCACTGCTAAGCAGCATACCAAACGAAAATTGAGGATGGGGAAAGTTAGGCTTTCTCTTTCCTAAGGGGAACTGTATATATCGTCTTGATGAAGGTCTTACCTTGGCACTCTTTGCAGTCTCCGACTTCCTTGAATATGTAATCTCCTCTCTCAAAATCTCTAATTTCAGTGAAATCACATGTTCGACATTTGATTATTGAGAGTGTTTGATGTTCGGCTCTTGAAGGATAGGCTGCCCTGCCTCCAACATTTAGGAATGACATAACAAATGACATTAGTATTAATCCTAGCATTATCATCAGAAAGTCTCCGCCTGATGTAATTCCTAGATAGATTAGGTAGCCTCCAGCTGCTAGCATGACAATAGATATTGCTATAATGATTATCCTCGATGTTCTGGACCCTTTATGCTCTTCAGACACTTTAGAATCCCACTCCTATTGTATTTCCTATTCCTGCAACAATCACAAGATCATTTGGCTTTGTTCTTTCTCGTATAATCCTCTTAACTCGCTCTACAGCTTTTTCAGCAGCCTCTGCAATCTCCTTTTTCAAGGGCGAAACTGCTTCCTCAATAGCCTCCTTGATTATGAGCGCATCTAGCGGTATTTTATGCAGAACGCCTGCATCTTCCATCTTGAATTTCTCAACGCCAAAACCGCCTATTGCGGCCCCCACGCCTTCTGCAAGTTCTCCGCTTTTGTCTCCTTCAAGTTTCAGTGCTGCGTCTATTGTTATTATTCTGGCTATATTGCCTTTCTGTTGTTCGACGATAAGCTTGATTGCTTCACCGGGCTTTCCGACATTCCCACCAGGACCCTTTGCCTTAATCAGAAATAGCGTTCTCTGTTCAAAATCCATCTTGTATGCTACTGTATTTTTGGCAATGTCAGAAATCTCTTCCAAACCAGCTAGTTTTCTGTTTTCATCTGCTATGCTGGCTACAACCAGTGCACCTATTCCGTCTCCGATTGGCTTGCCCACAGAGAATGCCTTAAGTGCGTTGAAGTACGCGTTCGCAATTCGCATAATCTCCGGAAGCTGCATTTGGATCTGCATAATCAGAAGTAAGCTTTTCTGCTTCTTTCCGAGCAGCAGATAGTGACGAACAACTCGAAAGATGTAGTTTACAGCTATAGCGGCTTCTACTAGGTTTTCCAAGTTTGCGGATTCAGGTTCACTTGCCTCAGGTGCTATCCTTAGAACTAGATCCTCAAATTGATTCTTTCTGACATTTAATAGGTGCTCAAGCCTCCCTAAAACTCCAGCAGGGTCTTTGTCAACAGGATCAATCTGGAAGAACTCCATAAACTCTGTTACTCTGGATGTCGGATCTTTGGGTGACTTACCTACTTCCTTTACTGTATTCACAGTTATCTCTTTGCCGCTCAACATCATGATCTCCAGTTTTCGTAGTGCAGCTTCAATTTGCTTTATCCATCCCCACATCTGGATCCGTTGTCCAAACATCATCTGCACGAAGATCAGACCTATAAATAGAACATATAATATCGTAGATAACAGGTCACTTCCAAACTGCATTGATTCCGACCTCAAATATACTAACACGATAGAGGGAAAAATCCCCCTTTTTAAACCTTCCTCCATCTGATAGCATAAATCTCTTTTAATAAACCTTTCGGGCATTGCCCGTTAATCGCTGTATTTTGCCCTCGGAGAATGGAACACAGGATCGTATTCGGTACATTCTCGAGAAAAATACCAGCAAAGATACATTTTTATCTTCTTACTCATATTTCCACTTGGCAATGAAGGAATAAGTGCCTTCCATCGAGGACTGACCCGAGATCTCGCAATGAGGGTTGGAGCAAAAGGACGGTAACACCAGAGCTAGGAGCCGTAACATAATCGCACTGACAGGACTCTTACAAGGCAGATGGCTTACTGTCACTGGATGAGTAAGGGCAAACCCACGTGCGGTACATCGGCTCCATGTCAGGGTAAGGCCCCACTATGAGAGAACTCGGCTGAGAAGGGCATAATGCCCCGTCTAGGAGGCTGAGCGTTAGTTTGTGGGGTACACCTGACCCACTCTCTTCTTATCTCTAATATTATTCTGTTCGAGTTGGGATGTAACTTGGGAGGATTCTACAAAGAGCTGAGGGCTAGCCTAGAATGGAGACTCCCTGAAAGGCTATTGAACCTACTTCCACGAGGTTTTCAGAGAATCGGCGATATCATTATCATGAATATCCACAAAGAACTCCTACCATTCAAGGAGCTGATCGGACGCAGTCTATTGAGTATCATTCCAAAATGCAGAAGCGTGTGTGTTAAGATTGGAGGAATTTCAGGAAGATATCGCACTCCTGAGTTGGAGGTTGTAGCGGGAGACAAGAATACTGAAACTACACACAGAGAACACGACTGCCTTTTCAGACTAGATGTCAAAAGAATCATGTTTGCTAAAGGTAACGTCAATGAACGAAGGAGACTGGCTGATCTGGTGAGGGACGATGAAGTGATTGTTGATATGTTCGCTGGAATTGGGTACTTCTCTATAGTGATTGCCAGACACGCAAATCCCAGAATTATCCATTCAATAGAAATAAATCCTGTTTCATACAAGTATTTGTGTGAGAATATCCTTTTGAACAGGGTCAATGAAAAGGTGCATCCAATCCTGGGTGACTGTTCTACTGAAGCTCCGAAATTGGGGATTACTGCAGACAGAATAATCATGGGATACTTACCAAGTCCAAAAGATCATCTTCCAGCTGCGATGAAGATTACGAATCCCAATGGTACAATCATTCACTATGAAGGATTAATACATAAAACAGATCCGCCTACTCTCCTATTAGAGGAAGTAGAAGAAGCTGCCGCGAGTTACGGCAAGATGCCCGCCCTAAGTAATTGGAAATTGATTAAGACCTTTGCGCCGAATGTTCATCACATCGTCTTAGACGTTTTGATAAAGGAAGGATGATCTTTGTTCCTGCTTTCTAAATATCCACACCTGAAAATCGACAAAATGGGAGAACTCAAGATAGGTGACCACGCTTTTGGAAGAATAGTCTCAGATCACCAGACACCTGTTTTCGTTTTCGTTGGTGATCGAATTGGTCAGGCCTGCAAGACATTTCTGGGCGCTTTCAAGAATCATCCTCGAGTACTGGCTTGTTATTCCTATAAGACAAACTACATGCCTGATCTATGCAGAATAATCGCATCGCACGGTATGGGGGCAGAAGTTGTCTCCGACGTTGAGCTTGAGCTAGCTCTAAGATGTAATGTTTCTCCTGATCAGATAATTCTAAATGGTCCTTACAAGTCTGATAAACTCCTTAAGAAAGCTATATCTTACGGAGTCAAACTGATTAATATAGACTCATTAAATGAAATTCCGAGAATAAACAGGATCGCCGAGAAGAAAAACGTTAAACAAAACATCGGAATTACCCTTCGACAGGATGACAAGGCAAAAATCGGCGTTTCGAATTCTGAAAGGACCTTGAGTCTTATGCAAAAAACAATACCAGAAGCCAGGAACATAATTCTATCTTGTGTACATTCCCATATGGGAACCCAAATTATCAAGGGAGAGAATTATGAGTCCAATTTTGAAATTGTATTGAGCTTCGTGGAAAGGCTGGAACAGAAGCTGGACGCCGACATAACTTCGTTAGATCTAGGGGGCGGCTTCCCCGAAATGGCAGTTATCGGAGATCAACTTGAAGGTATAGCCAAGAACATAATACGAACAGTCTTGCGCCGAAACAAAGAATATGAATTAATCTTCGAACCTGGCCGATTTATTGTTGGTGATGCGGGTATTCTCCTCTCAAGGATTCATTCGATAAAAGATGGTGCTGTCAGATGGGCTCTCCTTGATGCTGGAACGAATGTCCTCTCGAAGATGTCGAAGTCAAACTATCGGTTTTTGATTGCAGATAAGTTCAGGCAAAGCTACACAATCCCTACGAATATTGGAGGACCCCTCCCCACTAACATCGATGTAATCGCCAAGAACTACCCTCTTCCTGAGGCCATAGCCGAAGGAGATGTGGTTGCAGTTCTGAATTGTGGAGCCTACACTATCTCTCTGTCTTCTCAATTCTGTCAGCTTAGACCCCCCGTCCTGCTGATTGATGATTTCGGAATTAGGGTCATAAAGAAGAAGGAGAATCTAGATGAGGACATTCTGAAATAACTAGCGCGTGACCTTCGATTCCTTAAATACTTCCAGATACTCTGCGTGTTTGTCAAAATACTTGCGGCATGGCTCAAGCATTATGGTCAGTTCCTTACCTACTGCGTTCTTTAGGTCTAGTGGGTGTAATCCACCTTTTTTGTAGAGTTTCTCTAATTCCTCAAAAGTCCAGACCGCTAGGTCTCCGCCGTGTTTTGAAGAACGCCTTATGGTAAATTCCTTTTCGCTGCCTCTGAAAATGACATATTTCAGTATTTCAAGAATCGGATTATCCTCAACCTGTTTTTCAGGGCAAAAAGCCATCTTCATCTTTCTATTAATGCTGCTTGGGCTATCGTGTACGAATATGCTTGTTTCAGGAATGCTTTTGCTCATTTTTGAGGCAATCTGCTGGTCAATAGAATTATTCTCATCATACCCTCCCATTTTGGTCGGCCCTTGAAGACCCATAATTAGATGATGATGAAGACTAACGGGTTTGTACCACCTTTTCTTCCCTACCTCCCTGGCCAGTATGTTTGCTTTTCTTTGGTCGATTCCAAGCTGACAGATATCTATCTTCATATGAAATATATCGGCGACCTGCATGGCTGGATAAATATACTGGGCTGCGCTTTTTAGTTCCCCATTAAGACGTCCCATAACTGTTAGGCAGCGAGTCATTCGTTTAACAGTGGTGTCTTTTAATACTAGTATGACTTTCTTCCAGTATTCGGTGTCCTTGACAAGATCACTGGCCCAGATTATTTCGATTTTGGATGTATCCAGACCCAAGGATTCCCAGACTTTGATGATGTAACGCCCAACAGCTCTGATCTTCTCTAAATCTCCACCCATCTTTTCATTTATCCACGCATGCCAGTCCGCCAGAAGTATCTTGAACTTGACTCCCGCCTCGACCAAATCACCTATTTTTTGGGCTCTCATCAAGCCTGTGGCAATATTGGCGTATCCTGATGGTTCAAAGCCATCATATGCAACAGGACATTCATTCGTTTCAAGCAATTCCCTGAGTTCCTTAGCTGTAATTATCTCCTCAATCGGTATTCTGGTAATCAACTCAATTCGTTTCTCGAGATCCAAATGGTACCACCTCATTGATTCGTCGGCAAATACGCTTCAGCGGATATTTCATCACTGATTATTGAAAGGAAATGCAACATCGATTTTAAATTTTGCTCCAAAGTCTTTTAACTAACGTCTAACCATCTAAGTCAGCAGATTAGTCATTTGTAACATTAAAAATATCTTGGAGACTGTGCAATCTACCGCTAAAGGGCTTGGATGTAAACTTATCACCCCTCGCAGAAGGAGCTAATGACTGTGCTTGTCCGCAGTCCCCTTCCTCTCCACCATTCAGGACGAAGTTTCATCGAAGTGGTTTAGATGAAAAAGCCTGCTAATAAAACATCAGAGATGGTTGAACGTCTCGAAGAGGTTCTGCTGGAGATTGACAATTTGTCCAAAAGTTTCCCCATCGTGGTTGAAGGCAAAAAAGATGAACAGGCATTAAGGAAATTGGGCATAAATGGCACCATTATTCGTCTTTCTGGAAGGAGGCTATTTGAGGTGGCTGATACGATGGTTAGTTTCAAAAAAGTCGTGATTCTCACAGATTTCGATAATAGAGGAGAGAGAATAGCACATCAGCTATCAAGACACCTGGAGGAAAGAGGAATCCACCCAATTATGAACTGTCGAATTAGGATATTGAACGTCACCGAGGGAAGAATCCGACAGATTGAAGGATTAAACCGTTTTGTTCGCAATCTAAGAAGAAAAAGCCATTCTTCGAATAGTAATTCATCTTAATTCAAGTTATAATAAGTCTTTTAAAGAAAAGTTTTTTTAAGTGGCATGAACTGATTTCTATAGCATCGAACTTACCATTTCATGCTTTGTAAGAAGTCTGAGTTGGTTACAATTAATAGGAGGTAAATACTTTGACTGATCGAGATGATTTCGCAACAACAAAGTACATAATACATATATCAATTGATGTTGATGGTGTAGTTGAAAGGCCGGATGTTGTTGGAGCAATATTCGGGCAGACTGAAGGCCTTCTTGGTGGAGAACTTGACCTGAGGGAACTTCAAAAGACTGGAAGAATTGGAAGAATAGGGGTAAACCTTGATACAAAAGGAGGAAAAGTCGCTGGAAACATAATCATTCCGTCGAGCCTTGATCGTGCGGAAACTGCGATACTGGCAGCCGCCATCGAGGTTATTGATCGAGTAGGTCCATGCACAGCAAGGTTAAAACTAACTAAGATTGAGGACATTAGAGAATCTAAAAGAGAGAAGATAATTAACAGAGCAGTAGGCATCTTGAGAGAATGGAATGAAAAAGTAGCTCCGGAAAGTCAGGAGATTACAGACGCTGTTCTGAATGCCGCTCAAGTCGGAGCAATAGCCAAATACGGTCCCGAGGGGTTACCTGCAGGCCCATCAATAGACGAATCTGATTCAATAATCATCTTGGAGGGACGTGCAGATGTGCTCAACTTGCTCCGCCACGGTTTCAAGAACTTGATTGCAGTTGAGGGCACAAACATTCCGAACTCGATAATAGAATTGAGCAGAAGAAAAACAACAACTGCTTTTATGGATGGCGATCGGGGCGGTGAGCTGATACTAAAGGAATTGCTTGAAGTGGCAGAAATTGACTATGTTTCGCGGGCCCCGCCTGAGAAGGATGTAGAAGATCTGAGCAGAAAAGAGATAATAAAGTGCTTAAGGAACAAGGTACCTGTGGAGCAATACGCTCACTTGGAGAAGCCAAAGCGAGAAAAGCCTAAGATAGAAAAGATGAAGCCAAGAAAGGAGAAGAGGTACGTTCTTGTGGAAAAACCGGAGAACGCCCGTGCCAAGGTACCTAAGACCACTGTACCGAAGGAATTCAGCAAACATGTGGGAGATGTCCGGGAGAAGCTGGAAGCAATTATACTTGATAAGAATGCCAAAGTACTAAAAAGAACAAGTGTTGGTGAGCTTGCAGAAATCCTTTCGACGACAGACAATGCGGACGCAGTGGTTTTTGACGGCATAATTACTCAAAGACTCATTGACATCGCATTTGAAAAGGGGGTAAGGAGCCTAGTAGGTGCTCGAATAGGCAAAATCCAGAAGAAACCAGTAAAAGTATCTGTATCCACGTTTGCGGAGATTAACGGCTAATTCCCGCCTTAAAAGACTCAATAGCGGTCATCGGCATTGAAAGACGAGTTCAAGTCATGGAAATCTGAAGACGCAAACCAGAATTGATATAACGACCCGAGCCAAGAAAGAATGTACGAGAATACACTTCGATATCACGATGGAAGAGCTGTCTGACAACACAGGCCGAAAGCAATCTTGAGTGACTATTATCCGATATTTAATGAAAGGCTATCGTACTCATCTAGCCTGAAAGCAAGATTCTAACTGGAAGCAAAGGGAAAAGCTCAAGTCTTGGAACTCGGTGAAATCTCTTTCATATCCCCTGAGGGATTGCCAGAAGAAAGAGATGATTTGACGATTCGCTTAACTAGTTAATCTTATTAATATGCTTGTCATCTATAGGTGGCGGAGGCCAAGAGAGTGCCGGAAATAATCGCTGGAACCAAAGCAACAAGAATGGAACTACTGGCGCTGAAGAAGCGCATAGAGCTGGCGAAGAAAGGGCACGATCTTTTGAAAGAGAAAAGAGATGCGGTAATCATGGAGTTCTTTGATATCGTTGAAAGTGCCCGCAAAGTAAGAGATAATACACTGAATCTTTTGAGAGAAGCTTTTACGGCACTTACTGAGGCAAAGATGCTCATGGGACCGTTGCAGCTGGATGAACTTGCCCTGACGACTCCCGCAAATGTTGAGCTGGAAATCGAAAGTCGTAACATTATGGGCGTTTCAATACCTATTTTGCAAACCAAGGAAACAAGGACCTCCAAAAGGCTTTTCAGTCTCCTAGGTACATCCGCCAAGCTGGATGATGCAGTAGAGAAGTTTAAGGCGGCCTTGACACACATTATTAAATTGGCCGAAGTTGAGGCTAGCCTAAAGAGAATGGCTGAGGAGATAGAAAGGACTAAACGCCGTGTCAACGCACTGAAGGCCATAGTCATCCCAAGGATTGAGAATACGATACGCTATATTTCACTGCACCTAGAAGAAAGAGAAAGGGAAGATTTTTCAAGGCTCAAATTCATAAAACGGAAGCTAGAGAAGTCGAAAACTTGATCCGATTTCTATCCTTTGGTCGATTTAAGAGAGAGAATAGCTTGCGCCAGGTCACCACCCGCCGCTGCTAATGCCGCTTTGGCCTCTTCAACGCCGGCTCCGGTCTGCTGTGCCACCAGCCGAATGTCCTCCTCAGGAATCTCAACATGCTTAGTCTCTTCGGCCGACTCTTCTTCTGCCTTTCCAGAGTATGGTCGCTCACTAACACTTCCGCTTATCTGAAAGATCTTATGTCCCTTCGTGTCTGTAATGAAGACCTGAGGGTTGGATATCAGAATCTCCTTATTTGGCAATCTAATAATCACCTCTTCTGCAGTATCAAGGGTTTCTAGCCTTAGGCCCATTTTTCGCATAGCCTTTTCCATATCCCGAGGTCGCATCTTTCTCCTAATTCTACTCATCCTCCTTTATGCCCCTTCTAACTTTAACAGCAACTCCTCGCTTAAATACAATCATCTCTTCACCATTAAGAAGAGCTTTACCAACAGCTAAAATCCTATCGGTTCCGTCCACCACGATGACTTCCGCAGCGGGTCTAATATCGGGGTCGGCCTCAACCACATGCTTTGCAAATACATTTCTTCCTTCTGAAATAAATTCCGTCACTTCATTAGAAATTACCACTCTGAATCTGGGTCTTGGTATCTGCTTCATGATTCGTTTCGCACCGGCCAGAGTAAGGGCTAAATACCCGTCCTTTGGACGAAGTGTTGCTATGAGTTCATTGTTGACATATATATGCCTTATTCGCCCTGTCGTCGGTGATCTTGTGACTGTCAAATCTTCCGGAAAAAGGATATGCCCGATTTTTGGACCAAATTGATAGTTTGCAACTCCCCGTAATACTCTGAGGGCGAATGAATCGCACTTCTCATGCATAATTGCTCACAAATAGATATTCTTCTTAGCCGTATATCTCGTGGTGTTCTTTTTGATCCTCGGCTCCCCCGAGGATTTTCTCTACGGCTTTTTCGAAGTCATCTTGGTTCACTTCGCTTTTCAGCTGGCGAATGGCAAACATACCTGCTTCCGTACACATTGCCTTAATGTCGGCTCCAGTTGATCCTTCTGTCATGCTAACCAGCTTTTCAAAATCAACGTTGGATAGACTCATCTTCTTAGTATGGATTTCAAAAATCTCTTTTCTTGCTTCTTTAATGGGTACGGGGAATTCGATTATGCGGTCGAATCTTCCGGGGCGGAGTAATGCCGGATCAAGTATATCGGGTCTGTTTGTCGCAGCAATTATTCGTACGTCTCCTCTGGAATCAAACCCATCCAGCACACTCAGTAACTGCATGAGCGTCCTTTGAACTTCCCTATCACCGCTTGTTGCTATATCAAGCCTTCTGCTGCCTATTGCATCTAATTCATCAATAAACACAATTGCCGGAGATTTCTCTCGCGCCATATTGAAGACTTCTCGGACTAGCCTTGCCCCTTCACCAATAAACTTCTGAACTAATTCTGAGCCAATGATCCTTATGAACGCAGTCTTGGTCTCATGGGCGACCGCTCTGGCAACAAGGGTCTTCCCTGTCCCAGGAAGACCGCAAAGCAAAACACCCTTGGGGGCTTCTATCCCAATCTTATCAAAAAGCTCTGGGTGAAGGAGTGGAAGTTCAACCGCCTCACGGACCTCCCTGATTTGATCTTCTAGGCCACCAATATCTCCATAGGCTACCTCTGGCGCTTCCTCTACTTCCATACCTTTGACTAATGGATCCCTTGTGGGCGGAAGAATCTCTACAAGCGAAAAAGTCCTCTGATTTAAAGCTACGCGGACTCCCGGAGCCAGCTTATCCTTAGGAACACTTGAAGTAACGTGAACTATGAACTGAGGACCAGCAGAGCTTTTGACCGCCGCCCGACCATCACTTAGCACGTCAACTACTGTTGCGGCAATTAAAGGGGGTTGCCTCATTCGGTCCAGTTCAACCTTTATCGAGTGTACTTCACGTTCCAGCCGAACTCTTTCAGCATCTAGAAGCTGTTTCTCCGTTTCAAGAGATCGGACCTTCCTTTCGAGATGCCTTGTATATGTGACAAGGTACGTCTCTTCATAGTCCTTCTTTGATTCTGTGGAGTCCGTCAAGAGCCATCCTCCAGGGTTTTTATTAATGGAATGTGAAACATCAATATTAAGCTTTACTGTGGTCTCTTTTTTTCGTCACTATCATAAGTATGAGGGATCAAATTATTAATTATTGCGCCTATATGGTTCTTAATCAAAGGCCTAGTAGGGATTAAAAACAAAAACAAAGAAATAGAGTATCGTAGCCCAATATTGAGAGGGAGAATCTTTGCAATGTGAGATATGTGGCCAAACCATACAGGCGCCCAAATATGTGCTGGTTGAAGGAGCTAGGCTTATTGTATGTGCCAATTGCGCACGATTTGGTAGTCCGATAAAGCCTCCTTTTCTTGGTCCCAAGCAAAAGAAGATAAAGACCGTGAAATCAAAAACTCTTGCTAGAAGGAAATCTGTCAAAAGACCTGCAAAAGAACAGACAGGATTTGAACTGGTTGGAGATTTTGCAGTCCGAGTTAAAACTGCAAGAGAGAAACTCGGTTGGAAACAGGAAGACCTCGGCAGGATGATCAAAGAGAAGGTCTCTACAATAAGCAAGATAGAAACAGGGAAATTCAGACCCACAGAAAAGATTCTTAGAAAACTAGAAAAAGCTCTGGAAATAGCTCTGCATGAATCCCCCCCAATAATGACCGAGGACGCGAGCATAAAAACACACAGATCGCATGAACTCACGTTGGGAGATGTGATTATTGTCAAAGAGCGAAAAAAGAAATCAACATGAATTCTCCTAATCGGCAGAAGGAGTTCTCAGGAAGTTCTTAAGACTCTCTTTCCCCTTCTTGTTGGGATTACTCTGATTTTGGCATTCTTGAAAACCTTATCCAGTTCCCTCCCCTCAAAAAAGTGGTCGAGAATGCATGCTAGACTGGCGATCTCAGAATGAGGTTGGTTGGTCACCGATATGTTCCAGTCTGCGATGTGGTATACGTCATAAGGAACCTTTGACGACCCGACAACAATAATCAGGCTATCCTCACAATTCCGAATTTCGTCAATCTTTTCTCTGAGTGGCATTCCGTACATGGTCAGATGTATAATCTTGCCTTTCCACTCTTTGAGGATTCTCTTCCAGTTTCTCTCATATTCAACCTTGAATTCTCCTCCCCAATCCTCCACAACTTGCCTAACAGAATTGATTAGGTTCTCATCTTTGTCTCCACTTAAGATTCCAAAATCGGCACCAAATGCTCTGGCGACCAGAAAGACGTGAGATGTTGTTCGTTTGTCACGGTACATCCTATGACCTAGCCTCATGACCCCTATTTCCATAATATCCCCTCTTATTGTATATTTTTCGCTGAAAAACCTAAAAAACATTCCTTAAAGGCGGAAACATTTTTTAATAAATTTACATATATATATATCAAACACCATCGGTGGAAGCATACGTTTACCAATGTAGTGCGGGGAGGATTAGCAGTTGTCAGACAAAACGCAAGACGAGACGCTTAACCTGATAATCGGAGAGCTCGAAAACAAGCTGGACAATAAAACCGCAGAAATGCTCGACAACAATACAAGCACTGACATCCTCAATATCCTTAATCGTGCACAGGAAGTAACCGACGAGGAGCTTGCTGAGAAATCTGGAATGCGACTCAATGTCGTAAGAAAGATATTGTATAAACTGTATGATAATCGACTGGCATCATATAGGCGAGTCCGTGACAAGAATACCGGATGGTTTATCTATTTTTGGAAACTGAATCCTGAACGAATATTCACGCTCGTAAGAAAAAAGAAAACACTTGTTTTGAAGCACCTGAAAGAACGCCTTGCTTATGAAAAAGAAAACACATTCTATCAGTGCAAAGAGGATAACAATTCCCGCTTTACTTTTGATGAGGCCATGGAGATCACATTTCGTTGTCCCAAATGCGGTAACCCCTTGAAACATCAGAAGAACACAAGAATGATTAGAGTTCTGCAGAATCAGATCAAGAAGCTTGAAAGAGATTTGTAAGGCATCGTCCTCTCTGAGGCTATTTTTTAGGATAGATTAAGATTCACCCATCAATTTCTTGATGAATCTTTCGATCTTTTTTGCATATCTTAAAGACTTGACGATCTCAGGCGTCTTACCATACTTCTGTATCCAATAAGCAAATCTTTCCTCCAGCGTTACATATACGCTTCCTTTTGTCAATTTATCCGCATAACAGCATATCTTTTCCTCGACAGTCTTGGGGCGAAAATCTCCAAGCGGAAATCCTAAGTTCTTGCCTTCCCTTCGAGAGATACCGCCTAATACATGAGTCTCCACAATACGTGCGACCTCTTCACAGATTCCTAGTTCCCTCAGGATCTGGCCGCCTGCTACCCCGTGAAGTATGCCGTTAGTCCTTATCCTGCCAATGTCATGGAGTAGTGCGCCTGCCTCAAGAATTGATAGATTAACTCTATGTCCATTACTCTCAATCATTCTGGCCATCTTTAAGCTCTTTTCGCAAACAGCGATAGAATGCTTAATAATACTCTTCGAAACATTCAATTGTCGCAGAATGCGCAGAGCTTCTGTTCTGGATGGTGGGGATTTCATAAAAGAACAACATGGGGATTTTGTTTATAAAGGTTGAATCCTTTGGCTCTATTCTCGCAGCAGACTTGTGGCCTCACTGGATTAACCCTCTTAGGCTCTCACTTTTTCTTCTCTATCTTCCCTCCAACGACTGATTCTTCACCTCTAAGTCGTCTTACCACAATAACTGCAACAACCCCGACAATTGCAGCGACACATACGCCTACTGCCACGAGGTGAATTGGGAATGTCCCCCCTCCCTCTGGAATTCCCTGCGGCGGGAAAGGTGATGTCGTAACATAACATATCTCCCCCCATAACGGTCCGTGTAATCTCATGTAGACTACGTGCAGATAACCAGAAGCATCCACAGTCAATGAGGGATATATTTCATGCCTGTCATCTTCGGTTATCTCCACGGCGGTTCCAAAGGATCCGGTCGCATTGCTGACATGATAAATCTCGAAATCACCACCATCAAGCTTCGGATAAACGATATGTATATCATCTGCAGGTCCTACTGCTATGGAGGGGGAGTACACCTCTCCGTAATCTATGACCACTGGCGTGTCAAAAGAGCCTTCACTGTTGTTCACATATAAGATATCAAAGGACGTGGGTGTACTCAGATTTCTTCCCTGAAATACCATATGTGCTATGCCGTTTGAGTCAACACAAATAGATGCTTTGGAATTCTCTTCATCTGGACTCTCTACTAGAGTCGAATTGGGGAAATAAGCATCATTGCTATTTGTGTAAAGAATATCAACCTTATTCATGCTAATGTTCCCATAATAGACTATGTGGACATATTCAGACCCATCCACCGTCAGTGAGGGGAATGTCTCGTTTATGTAGCTATTGTTTGATATTTGTATGGGTGCTCCGAAGGATCCTCCGCTATTGTTTACATAAAGAACTCTGGTATGGCCACCGGTAGCACTCTCGTATGCTATGTGGATATGACCGGAGGAATCAGCACCGATCGATGGAGAAAAATCCCTAACGTTATTGGCTGTTATGTTTATCGGCGTTGAAAAAGATCCTCCGATGTTGTTTGTATAGAAGATCTCATAATCATTTTCAGGACTCTCATCAGTCCCACAATATGCTATATGAATATTGTTCGCCGTGTCTGCCACGATAACCGGAAATATGCCTGATGGGCCTACTTCTATGTTTTCTAGACTGCCAGAATCATTGTAAATATAGAAAACTCCCACTGCTAAATCAAAACAGACTATATGTACATTTCCTAACGAATCTACAGTAATTGACCTATCAGAAATTGCCAAACTGCTGGTATTTCCGCTGATTACTTTAATCTGTTCACTCCATTGAGCGGGTTGCTGAACAGATTCAGAAACACCAATTATTGAGAAGAATAGAATGAATAACAATCCAAGAACTAATTTCCTTTTCCGGTTAAGCACCATTCATGCTCTCCTCTCAATTGATCAAATCCACTTATCCGGAGATTCCAGTTTATGGGGATTCACCTATCAATACTCCAGTAATCAGTAAGAGGTAGATCATTCAACAAGCACGGAGCTTCGTCTCCACTAGCTCTTCTTAGCCTCGGAAGCTTCCCGTCTCTCGGCTTTATCTATAATGGCCTTGATATCTTTAACTATATCGCTATCGACGGGTTCGGGCTTGTGCTCCCTTAATATATTGGTGGCCTTCTCCCGAGCTCTTGTCAACAGGTCCTTAGAACCTTTCTTGGTCCAAGCAGCTACTGTATTTCTATCCATCAATGTGGGCAGCCAAAACTCTGTGTTAACAAACTTAAGTGTATGTTTGTGGCTGAGGAAATGACCTCCCGGCCCCACGTCTCTGACCACATCTGTCGCTAGTGTTTCATCATTGACTTCCATTCCCCTGGCGATTCTGTCGCACATGGCAGCAATTTCATCATTGATCACAAGCATCTCAAGACTTCCAGTCATTGCAGATTCGATATATCCACAATCATGGACCAAGTTTGTGCCGCTTAATGTAGCCATTAACCCGCTCATGGTTGCCTCGGATATAGCTTGCCCGTCGACAACCTTGGAGTCCGTGACTCCACCAGTTCCAAAGAACGGGAGTTTATAAAACCGTGCGAGCTGTGCTCCTGCAGCATTTATGATTGCGAATTCTGGGGATCCGTATGATGCAATGGCTGTTCGCGGGTCAAAAATCATCGAAATATTCCCCCAGATATAGGGTGTTCCCTTTCTAACAAGTTCAGAAATCACCAACCCTGCCAGTATCTCGGCGTTTGATGCTGCCAGAGTTCCAGCCAAGGTAATGGGACCTGTAGATCCTGCAACCATCAATGAACCATAAATTACTGGCAGTCCAGCTTTTGCGCATTCCACAACATTCTCGATGTAGATTTTGTCATGTTTCAAGGGAGCTGTCGGCTCAGAATACAGTGTTAGAAGAGGTTTCCTTCTGAGCTCTTCTTCTCCACCCATTATCAAAGAAGCTATTTTTATGGCATCTCTTGTGCTCTCAGGGCTGTAGGTGATTCCAACCATTGGTTTTTCAGAATTGAGTAATGTTTCGGAGATCTCATGAAGATCTTGGGCTCTTCCCTGATAGTCTAACGCACAACAGAACTGCTCAACAAATTTCATATTTGGCAATCCATCTGCTAGCCTAGCTGCCTTTCCAATATAATCTTTCATAGCTGGTTTCCTGTCTCCTGCGATATCCATGAACTTCACAGTAGTGGAACCCATTCCAAAGAAGACCCTGCCGTTTTCAAGCTTTATGTCATGCTTCGGCTCCCTTCCACATAACACAATCCGTTCCGGAGCTTTCTGTAATGCTTCTTTTACGAGGTATGAAGGTATTTTAACGATGTGATCTTTCTCGTCAACAATTGCTCCTGCATCCTTAAAGATTTTAATAGCTAAGTTGCTCCCAACAAACATACCAACTCGTTCCAATATCTCAAGAGTTGCTAGATGTATCTGGTATAGCTCGTCATCGTTGAGGATAGTTAATCTTGCTCGCATATTACCACCTTCTTCTACTCTCTCCCTGCAGATGTATTTGATGATTCTGTGGGCGGGAAGCAGCTCCTTCAGTCACTCTGCCTCAATCTACTTCGTCTGGAAATACTTCCTTGAGTCTCCATATGCCGAAGTCCGAAATCGTCTTTTCGGTTTCCACAGGATTATACCATTGTTTCTTAGTGCCAACTTTTGCTCGCATTTTCCATCTGAATCCTTTTGGCTCATTTTCTACGAAATGTAATAACTTTGATCCTTTCGCAATAATATCCTCTCTCTCAGGCCCGGAAAGGTTCAGCAGGAACTCAAGCGGTTCCTGTTTGGACGCCCACTCCTCGGCGTTTTCAAGCAAATCTATGATTCTTTTAAGATTTGTTGTGGCTGTATAATAGAAGCCCCAGTCTTTGGCAAACAGCTTAGCAACATAATTGCCGTTCACTGTTTCCTTTTCTGATTCACCTATGTCATGGGCTCGTAACAGAAGCAAAACATCTTTGATATCTTTTAGACCGAAGGCCTCCCACATCTGGAGTTTTTCCAACAGCAGATCAGCAACAGTTATCGTCGGAGAATCCAGTTCTAATCTTTTACGAAAGTTGATTGGGTGATTTGCGACCCTTAGTTCATCAAAAAACACATCAGTGAACCACCACAGCTTGTGGTGGAAGTAGATGTCCCTCTTGGAGATTGCCGAAGATAGTGTCGTTTTCCTCTTCATATAGTTAAAATTCTCCTTAAAGAAATCCTTCAATTTCTTACGGTATTTGCCATAGGACATAAAGTCCAAGTCGCTGAACTCTTGTTCCTCCTTCCCAAGCCTGACCACTTTCTTGGCAAATTCTTCAAACTCCATACAATGGAGCCTTATAGCAACACCGCCAATAATCCTTACAACGATTCCCTTCTCAGCAGCCACTTCGACTATTCTTTTCGCCTCCTCCAGAAACTGCTCAGAAGGAATTATGCCTTTCCATTCGGGCGGCAGCTCCCTCTTTAAGGTTCCTCCCATTAAATCTGCCTCCAAATGCTAGTCACTGGTTAGAATGATAAACTGACTAATTTCTTTTTTCCTCCTATAGCTTCACAAAAAAAAGAGGAAAGGGAATTGAGTCTTTACTCTGCCGGTATTTCCCCGTATATCTTGTCAATATCGATACCTTGCTTTCTTCTGTATGATTTCATTATGTAGTAAAGGATCGCTGAACCAACATAGCAACCTACAAGGAATAGCAGCGAATACAGATTTCGATAGCTGACTGCGTATAAGTTCCCAGGATCGACAAGCCACATGAACAGCAGGTAGAACAGGAAGCCGGCTGTTACCGTACTGATAACAGATATTAGTGGCAGTCCTCCTACCTTGTACTTCGCAATGGGTGAGGCCTTATACAGTTCCTTCTTTCTCCGTGGCAAGATTATTGCAGCTATCGCGGTGAAGAAGTACATGACTGCGATAGCCAAAACCGCATCCAAGAAGATTGCTGAGAAGCCCGGGAGATAAGAATACGGAATAGCCAATCCCAAAGAACCAACGGCCATTACGACAATAGTATTAACGGGAGCCCCAAACCTAGTTGAGACGTGTCCAATCCAGGCAGGAAGTGTTCTGTCGAATGCCATGGCGAACATACATCTCGTAGATGATAGGAACAGCGTTCCTGCCCATCCCCAGAACCAGAACGACATACTAATTATCAGCCAGATTGAGAAAATAACATTGTTGAAGTAAGCTGCGACCAGCATTGGCCTATATGGGAATACTGGCAAAGGTGATGCCGTTGGATCGTAGCCCAAATACCAGTTCCAGTATACGAAATTGGATCCCTGGAAGAAATTGTAGCCAAACGTCATAAAGATACTGGTCAAAACAAGTATTGCACCAGCGCCACCAAGTATGTTGGCCCACATCATCTGTTTCAAGTTTCTCTTGTACTCGCTAGCTCCTTTTACTTCCCCGTATAGTGTTGCACCCCAGTTAGGCCAGAGATTATAGAACGCAACCAGTGGAATTATTGGAGCACCTGCAGCAAAATCGAACAGGTTATTTCCAAATGGTGTAAAGCTCGTCAGCCCATACCATGAGTCTAACGTTGCGTTGGCTATGTCAATAGTATCTGCATACGCAGTCGGTGTTGGATAACCAAATGCTGTTGCGAGATTGTTGAATGTGGTCTCTGCAACACCAATGTTCATCATGTACATGCCCACCAGAAATGTCAGCAGACCTGCCAGGCAAACGAAGAAGCTGATTTTCTGTATTCGTGCATACCATTTCATTCCTAAGGCAACAATAATGGAAACATATACAACAGTAATTACTGTTCCAAGAAAGATGCCATGTGTCCCAGTCCACCAGACTGCCCCATCCAGTAAGGCAGTATTTCCTGTGTTGTATCCTACTGATCCGAGCAGTGGTGCAACTATTTGGGTTTGAACCATGTTTCCATAGATGGGTGCCCACAGCCACAAACATATAACCCATCCGTTTAACGAAGTCACGAAACCGGGCAATCCCCCAATTATTCTGGTCTGCCAAATGTAGTCTCCACCGGCTCGAGGCATAGCGGAGATTAGCATGGCGTAGGTGACTACTTCGAAGCCTATGAAGAAAGTGCTAACCCAAATCGCAAGTACTATGTTGCCTGTAGGCATATAACAGGCATAAGAGTATCCAAACAATCCAAGCGTTATGATGTTTACTGAGAAGAAAGCATATATGAAAGCATCAAAAGAAGACCAAGCTCTAACAAGTCCTGTAGCCTTTCTGAGGAAAAGTGTTTCCTCTTCTGTGCCCATTGATTTTCTCCCCCTAAAATCTTTGGTAGACCTTCTATGTGATTTGTCCTATATAAGATTTTGTTTAATAAATTTAATAAAATCATTGTT
>JBHLPL010000105.1:0-6865 GCA_048939465.1 Promethearchaeota archaeon
ATCATGAATTCAAAAGATTCAGTAAAGCCCCTTATGATGTTTAGATATCACTTAAACCCTCCAGGAACAAAACAACGTGATGATTCTATACACAAAAAATAGGGCAAAGCCAGTGATGTTTAAACATCAAGGAATTTGACCATGCTCTAAGTAGCTGATTTTGGCCAAAAAGGGAGCCCCTACAACGCCAAAAACACCTAATCAGACCCCCCTCCAGGACAGTTCTTAGATAGGGGATCATAAAACGCGTTACGAGCTCCAGCATGAGAGCACCAAACCAATTTTGACTGAAGAATCAGACGTAGAATTTACTTATATCCTCTACTAAAATAATAGTCTGCAAATAATAACATTAGGCATTTACATTACTAAGCGTAAACGCACGAGCCTTACGATATTTCGTTAATTACTCATCGTAGGCGTAATAATTTTAGTAAAATAAATACTTCATTAAATAGGTCTAAAATGAAATTGTTATGATAGCCGGCGGAAAGCGGAAGTAAGCCCTGGTTAGAAAATCTTAAAAGGTCCAGAAACATAGTACGCAGTCATGTCAGAAGATCCACTGAAGCAATACGAAAAAGGTATCGGCTACCTGAAGCAGACAAGTACAAACTTGATGTTACAGCTACCCGCTCTCAAACTTGATTCCAAAGGGAAAGCCATTCTCGACTCACAAGGCAGACCTCAATTTGATCCAGAAGGAAAGCCAAAATTCGTAAGTGTGGGTCCAGGGTTCGTCTTTTTTGCAGATAAACCGGAGTTGTCGCGTCCGTATAAGGTGGATTATCCCGATGGAAGATCATTCCAGCTTTCCACAGAGTTTATGGATATCTTCAAGATCAAAAGGGAATCAGACTTGATGCGCATTATCCGTAGCTGCTCAATCATTCTAACAAATTTCAGCGGGCCATTAGAGAAAGATACATTTGGAACACACGTTGATAGACTGAGAGATTGGATCGGTAAAGGCAATTGGCAGAAAGGGATTGATGGACTCGTTACAGCTCTCCCCATTATTGAAATTCTAATGGGGTCAAAGAAACCACAATTTGCTACAAAAGAGTATGGCGATGCAGCCATTGTCTTGGCAATTCGATTTGGACTTTGGTAGCCCTCTTATTCTTTTTTGTTTTCCCCGGTCTTTCTGCAATATGGCGGCAAAACCTTTTCGATTTTTCGAGAGGTACTAACTGTTAGGAAAATACGAATTAATTGTGAGATTAACAGCTAGACTTTGGGATGATCTATCCAAGCCAGTAATTTGGAATCCAAGCCATAATATTGGCACTCAGAATGAAGGCGAAATATGCTAGGCTCAAATACACTCCCAAGGAGAATATTTGAAAATGAACATCGGAATAGAAGGATACAGTAACAACTTGGAATAAGGGCATTAGTAGAATAAATGCAGTTATTAGCGGAACTAGGTAAACCAATCGTATCCAGAGCAGCTTCTTAAAGCTTGGTGATTGTGTTATGGGATATTTAAGTTTGCTAGCAGATATCAGAAGGATCCATGATATGAAAGTAACACAGTTTACAGCGATTATCTGGCCAATATTAATCATTGTCTCCCAATAGCTAACACACCAGGCACCACCACACCACGAACCCCCAGGACCGAAGTAGAAGCTCATTCTGGCAGGAATATTCATGAGGAGCAGAAACCCCGAGAATGTGGCAAGGAAAAACGGTATAACTTCAAATTGGAATCGTGGCCTGGTCATACATTCACCTCGATGTAGTCTGTCTTATAGAAACTCCCCAATCCCGTAAATCCTGCCATAATTGTGAATATTAAACCAATTGAAGTGGCAAAGATAGTGAAGTCAAACACACCCGCCATAACGTAAGTAAGTCCTGTAGATATCCAGAGCCTGTTGAGCGTAAAGTGCTTACTTACTATTATGAAAACGAACCCAAACGAAACCATACTTAATCCAACAAGCAGATTCTCCAAGATGAGCAAAACCCACCCAAGAGAATTAAGGCCCCACACAAAGAGAAAACCCCCGTAGGGAGAGGTTTCCGAAGTCCAATAAGGAACTTGATTCAGTGAAATCGTATTAAATAAAATGCTAATTAAACCTGCAAGTATGGCAAGAGCAAATCCAAGAGAGAATGATCTTTTTGGCAGGTTATTGGTTCCAATCTTGTGACCAATTCTTCTAATTAAGATAAGAAGCAGAAAGATAAGAACTAGGAACAAAAGTGAATTCAGAATTCCTAACAGGGATGGGAGCTGAAAATGCAGGAAATCAGGTTCTCTCGCATTATATATAGTAAGATAGAGAAAGCGGTAATTGAAAACCGAAGCTACGGTAAGGAAATACCATGATATATAGAAAAAGGTTTGACCCAGCAATATAGGTGGAAGTATTGCTGTAATCGCTATAGCTATGAGAAGGATTTGGCTTATCGCGCCGATCAGAAGTTCGCGTTCTACCATATCCCCCCCTCGATTCTGAAGCATGTAAGATTCTCGATTTCTCGATATTAATAGACTTTCCGATCGAGAAGCCCCTGATACTCCTTGTGGCTTTTGCCCATTGACTCACTTGTGGTCCATCCTTTTATGACTTTCGGGTTTTGATTTTACAAAGAACTGTGAAGGTGTTCTACTGGTAGCAAAATGAAGACGGAAGGATAGGTTTTTGATTCAGATCCGTGTACTTCAGGCCTGAGAGCAAATAGGCGGGATTGGAGATATCATTTAGATGATCATACTTAGGGATGATCATACTTAGCAATAGGAAGACGAAGACAAAAAAAATTTTTGTATCATTGAAGTATCTACAGAACGGCATAAAACCAAAGGGGGGCTTACACACGAATTTTCTGAACTAATTATTCCGTCCATTCTTGGATTTTTTCCCAGTTGCAGGTATCATAGTCATTGTTTTTTTCCGTACACTTATAAGCAGGAGCAGCGTATGCATTCAGGTCAATAATGGAGGAGTTTGGAGTGGCTGAAACCGACGAAGAACCAAGCAACAAAGTGTGGAAAAAGTTTCTAAGAAGACATTGGAAAGTAACGACAGTGATTGCAGCAGCTATAGCGGGGGCTGCAGCTGTGGCGTTTTTCGTATTTCTCTGGGTCGTAGCTGATGCGCAGGCAACAGGGCTCGTGCCAGCTGCGATTGGGCAATGGACCGTTGGCTATGTTATCACGTTCATTCTACACGTGATTCTGTGGGAATTCGTCTTTGTAGGAACTTGGGGAATCCCTGTAGCTGCCCTAATATTCGCCCTATGGTACAAGAAACTTCCAGAGGAAGAACGGGCTGAATACGAGGGAGAACCAAAGAAGAAACGACGCAGGCGCGGCATGTCCGCAGGACGAGGTGGCGGTTTTATATCGTTCTTGGTTACCCTGACATGGCTGATTATGATATGGATAAACGGGCGGTGGAACCTTGCCTTTCAGGCATGGACATTTAATGACTGGATATATTCATGGATACATGCAATTGCCTGGGATTTACTGATTTTTGGTGTTCCCCTGACGATATTGATTATCGGGTATTTAGCATATGAGATGAGAAAGGAACCCTAATATCCTCCTTTCTTTGTCTCTATCCTCCTTTTTTTGTCTCTCATTCTTTCAAATACTCACCAATTAGGTGACATTAAGATCCCATCGAGTCGGTAATATACAAGACTAAGTACCAAAACCCTCGCACTCATCTGCGTCAACTTGGGTCCCGTCTTCCTGATAATAACGTTTGGACCGTTCAGATTTCAAGAAGGTCTTAACAGAATTATCACCGATCATGAATCGGCAAAAAAAGTGAAGGGAGATTTTTTTTGAATATGATTTGAGTAGAGTCACTGCCTACTTCTAGTCTGGTGCTAATGAAGCTCCGCAAGACGGACAAAACTGCGCTGGGGGTGATACTTCTGCACCACAATGGGGGCAATACTGTGTCTTTTGTGAAGATACAGGCGACTTGGGAGCCGCCGGCGTTGTAGGCAGTGAAGACTTACGAGCCTTAAGATCATGGTACAAAACTGTAGCAGCGACTATCCAGAATGGAGTTATAAACGCGGTAACTATGGCCGAAACTATTCCCGAAATTACGCTTACAATGAAGGTGTATCCAATTATCCCCGCCAGACCAGTTACAAACGCATAAGCGATTGCATTTGAAATGGCCATACCCACCCCCATTATTATGCCTGCCACTATGACAACTCCAAATGTCTTCCACCAGTTCCCTCCAACGTAATATTTGCTTCTCCCGAGAGAAGATGCTGCGGTTTGATCTTCTAGTATAACGCACTGAGAAGATAGAAGGAACCAGACGAAGAATAGTATTCCAGGAATTATCAGAAGAATGAAACCAACGATTACAGCGAGACCAAAGAGAATTGCAGAGCCGAGCAAGGACAAGAAACGAGCGGAGGCGTGACCGAAACTATCTGAAAGGTCTGCTTTGCGTCCCAAGAATTTATCGGAGGCGAATTTAACTATCGTTCCACCTGCAACTATCATGAAGAATATGTAGATTATTGCAAGCGACAATCCCGTTGTCAACAATACAGGAAAGTACTGAGTCAACCAGGAAATGATTTGCTCAGGAGCAGTAGGAAATGGCGGAATAGTGGGCAGAATGAAATAGTCCATTGTCGTTGTAATAAGGGATTCTATGATGTTGAGGATGATGAAGGGAATAGCGAGATACAGTAAGTTACCTAAGTATATGTCAAGCGACCGGCTGAAGATTTCTCCGAAAGTCATCGGATTGACTTTGGCTTCTTTTGATTCCTTTTGCTTCATGGTATGCTTCCCTCATTATTTTGCGTTAACTGCATGTAACCAGCTATTTAAATGATTTCTTTGTAAAATCAAGACAACGTACTTAGTATTTTTCCAATAATAATCGTTATCCGTGTTGATTGATCAAAAAACGCTATCTAAAGACAAACAATACGTTCTCTAAAGATAGTCGCCTGAGTAATCTTTGGATAAAACGTCGCAATAACAGCATTGAATACGGAACTCAAATATCTTGTTGGGGTCAAAAGTGATTATTCTTGCATCTTTTCCACTCTTGTCGTTTTCGTCTATGCCTTGATTCTAAGGGAAGAGGACCTCTCTTCTTCTCAATAGCCATATTGCAACTGCAGCCACAGCGACCACAAGGGCTGCTGCAGTCACTGTCAGTACGATGGGGAATCCCTGTGAGGCAAACTGCACCACAGGCTCGGTGCTCCTGATATAAAGAATGTTATTGAACCCACTTACATAGTAGACGATATGGACGTAATTCCATTCATTGATAACTATATTTGGTCGATTATCATTCTGGCTATTACGAGTTATATTACTAGGTTCTTGCCAACTACCCAGTCGATTGCTTGTATAGTATATTTCATTTTCAAGATCAAAAGCATCTAACTGACAGTAGACTACGTGAATATTGCCTGCTCCATCTGCTGCTATCGATGCGGAATAAGTGATCTCTTGAGAGGAGCTTATTTTCACCGGCCCTCCCCAGCTTCCATTAATTCTGCCAACATAGAACACATCGAATTCATAGCTATCAACATCGAATTGTATATATGACATGTGAACATTGTCTTCTTTGTCCAATGCCACACAGGGTTTAATGTCATACAAATCATTCTTGGTAACATTTTCTGTTAGCCATTCGCCTTCAATGTCGTCTGCATAGAATATCTCCTTGTCCTGGAATGGGCTATCGTCTCTACCCTCCCAAACAATGTGAACATTATCTTTGGAATCCAAAGCGAGCGAGGGGTAATCAGAAGAGGATCCGCTTTGCGAGAGATTGAGAGGTAAGCTCCAAGAGCCACCCACATTATTGGTGTAGAGTATTCTATGGTCACTTCTCCATACAATGTGAACATAACCCTGACTATCGACTTCTATTGCAGGTAATGTGTCTTCATTATCATTCTTAGAAATATTCTCAGGCGTACTCCATCCGCTCGCCGTCTTATTAACATAGAAAATCTCCATATCAAAGGGGTCGAAACGAGCGTAGGCAACATGAATGTTATCCTGGTGATCCACCACAATTGTGGCACAACTGTCGAGGATGCCATTCCATGTTAAATTGTAGGGAACACTCCAAGCACCGCTAATATTATTCATATAAAATATATCAAAATCCCTACCACGCAAGAAGCCGTGAAACGCCATATGTAAGTTTCCCTGAGGATCTAAGGCCAGCCCCCTGTCTACCTCCGAAGTGAATCCGTATATATTTGACCTAGAGATGTTTATTGGTGTCGTCCACGACAGAACGGGATTCCCTACAGAAAACAGGGGTTGAGCCTGAGCCCATGTTGAAGGTAGCATACTTGCTAATACTGCAAGAGCTAAGACCTTTCCAATGACGAGAGGCTTTAGTCTGCTCAGATGCTCACCTTCTCATGGTTCTTAGCGACCTGAAATTTACCCATAACGAATATGAATAGATGCGCTCCAAGAGCTTTAAGATGAATGTTATGCGGTCAGAATCATAAAAGATTATTGGAGAAATCAGGATAAAACTCACGAATCCTGTAATACGCGAGAACCTGACATTCAAAAATGTATCAGGAGTTAATACTCTTGCGGCAGATGGAACAACAACGCAAAAGGTAGCGTTTAATAGCTAAACTCAATCTTGGGCAGAAAGCATCGGGGACTTTCATTTAAGCTCCTCCCTTTCATAATGCCGAAATCACGCAGAAGTGGAGGCGTATCGGAACCTAATGTCAAGTGATTATCTGATTTCATCAAGAATACAGAGGATTTGGTTTCTCCCACTTCCTCATCCATGGATGGATTTCACGGTTTTTGACCGCAAGTTTTAAATCTTCCATGAAACTGTACTAAAAACTATGCCAT
>JBHLPL010000106.1:0-6836 GCA_048939465.1 Promethearchaeota archaeon
AATGCCGGGAGCCGGACTCGAACCGGCACTCCCATTGCTGAGAAGCGGATTTTAAGTCCGCTATGTCTACCAAATTCCATCATCCCGGCATAATACTATCAAGGCTTTGCGGGCAACAAGATTCTCTTAGACCTCGGATGTGCTGGATTTGTGCGGTCCTGGTGATCATTATATTCTTTGAAGTTGAGCATGTCAACCGCCCTATGCAACGTCTCACTAGATAAGTGGCTGTACCTCATCGTCATGACTATCGTCTTATGTCCTAGCAACGCCCTTATTTGCTGAAGGTCGATTCCTAGCATCGCTAGATGAGAAGCAAAGGTGTGTCTCAGGTCGTGGAACCGGAAATCGCTTATGTTTGCATTTCTCAAGGATCGTTCCCACGCGGTTTGTATGCTTCTAATCGGCTTCCCGTGCTTACCAGAAAAAACATATCCGTGTGAGACTTCATGAGGCAGTTTGATCAAAGTTGTGTACAGAATATCATTGAAAGGAATGTGTCGTGACTCGTGATTTTTTGAATCTCTCACCCTTATCAATCTCTTCGCTAAATCAACATCTGACCACCTTAGGTTTAGTATCTCACCTTTTCTCATCCCAGTGTAGAGAGCAGTAATAACAACCGGTTTGATATGTTGGGGACAACAATAGAGCAGCCGTTTTATCTCATCGTCATTCAGGTAGCGAGTTCTCCCAGGTGGTTCTCTAAGTTTCCTGACTGAACGCAGAGGGTTCTCGGTCAGATAACCCCAGTGAACCGCCTTGGTGAACATGTGCTTGATGCAGGAGATTTCCCGATTAATAGTAGCAGGCTCAACCTTCATCTCTCTTCGGGTCACTATGTACTTCTCCATATCGTGTGCTTTGATCTCAGAAACAAGTTGGCCGGCAAAAGTACGTAGCAGATTGTTGATGCTCGTTCTGTCTCGGCGAAGAGACTGGGCACGCTTGTGAGCCTTGGAGAAAACGAGGTATTCTTCGCATAGCTTTTCAAAGACCATTGGCTTCATCAATGGAACCCCGAGGAACTTGTTCGCCGCAATTTGCGTCTTGATCTTTCTTTCGTATTCTTCAGCTTGTTTCTTCGAGGTCCCAATGATTTCGCGTTTCCATTTTCCGTTTGGGAGGGAATAGCCTACGCCCCATTTCTTACCGCGTTGATAGACGCTCATCTATTCCCCCTTGTTTTTATTACGTACATGATTCTAACTACAGTAGGAAGAAAGTCAACCATCATATGATTCGGCCGCTTTTTGACTTATGTATACTCTTCTTACTTATCCACTGTTCGATCGCAGAAACCTCGAATCGGAGTAATCTGCCGAGTTTAACATGTGGAATGTACCCACGATGTTTCCAATCATAGATCGTTTTCGGCTTAACCTGTAGCAAACTAGCAAGTTGTTGTACATCCATGAATCGTTTGTTGTCGTTAGTCCTCAACATTGTGCTCTCCTATCACGCTCGACTTCGCACTGTCCTGTGATTTCTCCTCAGCCTCGCCGTGTTCTGAGGAGAGACCATGTAACGATTCTTTCATTTCTGAATGACTTTGTCTGCTCTTCAGTTTGTTTTGTCGCTGCCTGCGATATTCAGATTGGTACTTCTTCCAATTTGTCACGGTGATAATATTGTTGCTATCAACACTGATACGGCCTGTTATCTTTAAGCGTTCTTTGGTTTTACGCCATTCATCGATAATGATATTTAGAATAGCCGCTATTTGATCATCCGTCAAAGCAACCTGGGAACTCAATTTGATTACACCATCATCACCGTAGGCACTGTCTCCAGCCAAGGCAATGATGTCGGCAAAAATGCCCCTCGTGGTTGGCGACTCATTTCGTAACGTGCCACGAAGCCACTTGTCTGTGTAGATCTTAATCCATGTCCTTCTACCCATTGTAGACCCTCCTTTCTCGAGCCGCCCGTTCTAACATTTGCGTCTCGTTGCCTAGCATTTGTGCTTCTTTTGCATAGTACATAATTTTACCTTTCGAAGAGGCGGTTCTGTTTACTCACGTTCTTGCCTCTCTATATATGCACTTTTTGGTCTATTCTGGGCCCTGCAAACAGGGATTTCGAGGTAATTTTGTTAATAAACACTAAATTTCAGCACAATTATGGTGTATTTTAGACCTATCCTGTTTTGCTACGCGACTCTTTCACCGGTGATAGTGTTCAAATCACGCAGCGAAGAGGCTTCACCGTGAAGCATATTGATCAATGAAAGGCCTACGATTCTACTGAGATTTGTATGTAACGCTTCAAGGAATGAAAGCAGAGTCAATTCCTTATCAAATCGCTCCATTCTACGCAAAATTGTGAGCGATGAGTGTATTCTTTTGAGGAAATCCTCGTACATGCCAACGTACTTAGTGCAGTACAGTTCTTCACCTGTCACAATGCTGATAGTATCTCACTGAAGTTCTTTAGTTTGTGGATCAGCGGTTAAGTTCATTGACCTTTCCAGCATATACATGCCATTAAAGATGCCATTAAACATGCCATTAGGTTTGGTGGCATATGTATGCCAATATGTATGCCAATATGAGTAAATGTTTTTATCTTTCTCTTTCTCCTTCTCTTTCTCCTTCTCTTTCTCCTTCTCTTTCTCCTTCTCTTTCTCCTTCTCTTTGTAATATTCCGTTGTAACCCTATCCACTTTTCCGCGATTTTGTGTGTTTTTCACTCCATCATCGTACCTTTATTCGAAGTACCATCATAGGATCACGGTACCACGATTTTGAGATTTGTCATCCTGTCAACAGCCCCCCCAATTTACCCACCCCGGTCGATTTTGTGGGTACCCCCCCCTGGTTACATGGTCGGCTGAGACCAAGAAAATTAGTAAACCCTGAAATATCAGCCTAAATAGCCTCATCTTGTATTCCGAATTTGCTGACACCCTTATTCTACAAGGTACAGACACACCTCCGGTAATAGGGGAGACTGCAGTTTTGTGACCATCATGGCTTGAGATCTGACTACTGATAACAAACGTTATCGCAACTAAGACAGTCGTTTGATTCTCCGCCCAGGGCGGATTTCGGACACCAAGTCTCTCACGGCCATGACGGGGTACCATGGCCGGGTTTATGACACCATGGCTTTGTGACACCAATGGCTGAGAAACTAAGGCTAGGCTTGGGCTGGCTGGCCATCTGGGTAGTGTCCACCTTGGCACATCTTCCCTATTTGTGAAGGCTCTTGTTTCTCATGGTTGACAATAGATATTTCCCTATGGTTGACGATAGGTTGACAATGGGTTACTTACATCTATGTGTACTATGATGCATTTGAGGGTTAACTATTTTTGTAACGTGGAGCTCTCACATGATAGAGTCGTGGTCGGGATAGTCAATAGTTTGTCGAGACATAAGTCTAACACTAGTCGGCACAGAACCTTGACAATCGTGAATCTATCACCGTGATAGAAGTCAGTAGCTGCGAAGCTCCCACCGTGGGAGCCATCCGCCAACAGAATAGTCAACCGGCTGCTCAATTCATATACACACGGTAAGACATGCAACCTCACAAGGAGATATACTCCTTAGGAAAATCGGCCTGTTACAGAGCAAATGGTGAGGGGACAGAGGCATTTTGAGGAGTGTATAATGATGAACAGTTCCGCGGTACACCGTCCCGAGTGCTCAAGGTTCGTTTTCCCACGGTAGGATGCTGCCCGATTGTTTATGTACAAGCTGTTCAGTTTGTTGACCAAACATATGATTTCTAGAAAACATAGAGAAGTTGATTAGTTGAACAGCCGTGAACCTGTACGACACAGCCAGAGTTGATCAGAAATTCTTATGCCTCAGTTGTTCTTAACATTAAACAACAAAAAACAGCAAACTGAATATCCTATAGGATATATCTTCTATGTTATTCTCTTTCTATTGGAAGTGACAGAGCCGGTACATCATTGTTGCCACATTTGTCGCATCACAGATGACAAACGTGGTTGATCGTCTACTCACAGGCATCGTTTTTGCGAAGGTAACTAACATAAAGCAGAAGCCGAAAGGAATTCATCGCTGATTCTGACCAACTTGACTGGCCTCCAGTTGTGGCTATAATATTGTCGGAATTCACCGCGTGAGAACTTAAGAGGACGGACATGCTGAGGATCACCAAGGAGTATAGTAAGGCTTCGTCTTTATTGACCTATTCGCGGGTATAGGAGGGTTCAGACTAGCACTAGAGTCATTCGGTGCGAAATGCGTCTTCAGTTCTTAATGGAACAGACACGCACAACAAGTCTACGAAAGGAACTTCGGGGAAAAACCGGCTGGAGGGGAGGAATCTTAGTACGCAATGGGTAATTACATAAAAAGGAAAAGCATTTGAACAAATGTAGATTTGCTCTCAAAGAATTCAGTAACATTGCTTTCTAAGCTTGACAATAACCCAGTTTTGACTATAGTTCAGCATAATTAGAAGGAAAGGGTATATTATTGATGCTGTAGTAACAGAATAATGAAATACTCAGGATTTAAACAAGCGGTTCTCAAATCCGGCATTCCGTTAGAGAAAACAATCAGTCAATACCTACTATCATTGGGATTACGTGATTGTGGAGAATATATCTACGAGAGAAACAACAAAATGTTTTCTGTTGATAGTAGGGCAGTGGCTCATGCAGATTTTGCCCTCGACAAAAGAACTCATCTGATCAATTACGATTTCCTTATTGAGTGCAAGTACAAAGAACCAAATCATTATTGGGTGTTTGCATCTTACAAAGCAGCAAGAGTAACTCCATCTGTTCGGTTAGAACCAACAACAATTTACCTGAATTTTCCGTTCGAGAAAAGGTTGCATAAATACGGATATCGGCTAGTAATGAAAGCAGAAGAATTCATCGAGATATATAATAAACCGCTTGATGACTTCTACTTTCCCCGCAGTATACCTTTGACCAATGCTGCGACCGAAATAGTGGATTCCAAGGGATTTAAATTTAATCCGCAAGCAATAAATGAAGCATCACATCAAGTAGTGTTCGCCTTATGTAGTGCGATCGTTGATAATACACTTTCGCTCATCGAGGAAGATATGGTTGACCCAGCTTATGCGAAGATCTTTGGAGGAAATGTCTTTGGCTGGCTTGGAAGCCTTATCTATCCCGTTATTGTTACTACTGCCAATCTCTGCGTAATCAAGTTAAATCAATCCATCAATCGCATAAAAAGAAGCAAACGATTCAACGAATCCTTTAGACAGGTGGATGCCGTCCTATTCTGTGTCACTGCCAACACAGAAATGCGTACATATATTAGAGAGCAATTTCGAAAGAATGAAGCAAAATTGGTGCAGTCACCGTATTTTTCAAGAAGAAATTTGAATGCTGCACTTGATGATCTATTCCATTTATATAATACACCGGTACTCATTGTAAGACTCCCTGCTTTCAAAAGAGTAATGAAGACTGTGTTAAAGGAGATGAATGAGTATTTTATAGAACTGAGGAATTTCTGCAGGGGGAAGTCGTACAAATACGGTTGAACGGATCATTCATTAAAGGATGTTATGTCGAACACCATTCTTTTTGAGCCAGATTTTTTCCGTGGCGGCAGTTAACGGTTCTTGAATGAAAATATCCCCTCAGAATCCCTGCTGGAATACGACCCACCGAGCACCATTTCGACCAGATTGCGACTGTTAGGTTTGGCTAGTCTTGACTACGCGTGAGACACGCCTATGATCTGGCAGGTATAAATTGAGAATGCATGCTTGATTAGCCAACAACGAAAGACTCGAAAAGGAGGACAGAATGAAGTCATATGGTATAATGGCAGAACAAAAGTTCGCTGATTGGGAAAAATGGTTAAGTAATCTGTGGAAAGAGATTTATGAATTACATCGTCAGGTGAACATGTTTATTGGTCTTTGGAATTTTGCCAATGAGAACCCCCGGCGATTCGCACATACATACTTTAAAGATTGGCTTGCAAAAACCTATTGGGCGAGCTCTTCCTTAACCATAAGAAGATTAGTAGACAAGGATAATCGCAACTATTCGCTAATGCAGCTACTAGAGGATATCAAAGTGTTTCACGCGATAGTATCCTTGGATAGACTCAAGAAGCTATATCTACGAGGCATACGTCAAAATGACGACGTTCTAAAGCGTATCGAGGAGAATGAAGCAACCAGGGATTTCCGTAAATATGAAGAAAAGGGGGATTTCTTGAATCCCTTCTCTGTTGAGCGAGATATCCAAAACATAAATGAAATCACTAAGCCTATCGTCAGAGCCGTAAATACTTACCTTGCTCATAATAGTAGAATCAAGAAATACGATGTTCCTAGTTTGGCAAGGACAAAGGACTGTCTGACATTGTTCCGTAGTATCTACAAGAAATATCATCTCTTGATTCTTGGTCGTGTTGCCTTTACCGATTTTCCAAAAAGTGTAGCTAGGAAAGAGGTGAATTCTATTTTCAAAAATAATTAGTCGACCAAACCAGACTTACTGTCATGAACTGCATTCTAAATACCTTACTGCGTACTGGACTACCCACCACCGAGCACCATTTCGACCAGATTGCGTTCGTCCCGAGAAGTTGTAGGATTCTAGGCAGTCGGAACGGGTGGTTCCTGGTGGAAATGGGTGGGGGAATTTAGTCAGACTGATCCAGGAAAATACAATATCCATGAAACGTAATAAGACTTCACGATTCCGAAACGTACTATCGGGCCTGCTTTAAAGACCTTGTTGTTGGGAATAAAGTCGAAGCTCGCCTGTTTGTGTGCGATATCTATTTTACTATGAAACGTTATTGACAATGCCTGCAACTCAATTAAACTTGCTCTGTTATCACAGATTAGTA
>JBHLPL010000107.1:0-6798 GCA_048939465.1 Promethearchaeota archaeon
CTCCAAGAACTCATGTCTTTAGGAATATTCCCGAGAGTCGATATCAAAGAAAGAATTTAAGGCGATTTCGTATGTCTGTTAGCAGAGCTATAGGTAAAATCAGTTTCGGACTTCTTTCTCCGGATAATATCCGGAAAATGTCGGTGACAAGAATCATAACTGCAGATACCTATGATGAAGACGGATTGCCCATCGATTCGGGGCTGATGGATGGGCGACTCGGAACTATTGAGCCTGGACGACGGTGCAAGACTTGCGGAAATCGTGTTGGAGAGTGCCCAGGTCACTTCGGGCACATAGAACTGGCAAGACCCGTACTACACGTTGGTTTTTCAAAATTCATAAGAAAGTTACTGAGAAGTACCTGCAGAACGTGTGGTCGTTTGCTCCTTTCTGAAAAGGAGTACACTAAGACTGAAGAGCAGATGAAAAGATACATTGAAAGATTTGGCGAAATAAGTGAAGATCTTGCAAATTCTGTGTTGAAAAGAGCACAAAAAGCCAGCGTGTGTCCATACTGTGACGAGGAGGATGGAAAACAGTACAAGATAAAGCTGGACAAGCCGACGACATATTACGAAGAGGGGGAAACTGGATCAAACCGACTTACACCTAGAGACGTAAGGTATAGACTTGAGAAAATCACCGACGCCGATGCTCTTCTAATGGGCATAAATACACAAGTTGCCCGCCCAGAATGGATGATTCTTACTGTACTCCCGGTTCCGCCCTCGTGCGTCCGACCGTCAATTACGCTTGAGTCAGGTGTTCGTTCAGAGGATGACCTAACCCATAAGCTGGTCGATGTCATTAGGATAAATCAGAGACTTCATGAAAATATTGAGGCGGGTGCCCCCCAGCTCATTGTCGAGGATCTTTGGGAACTGCTTCAATATCATGTCACAACTTACTTCGACAACGAAGTAAGTGGTATACCGCCTGCCCGCCATCGATCAGGGAGAGTATTGAGAACACTATCTCAGAGGCTGAAAGGTAAGGAGGGGCGTTTTAGGTCGAACCTGTCGGGGAAAAGAGTAGATTTCTCCGCCCGAACAGTAATATCACCCGATCCCAACATCTCAATGAACGAGGTTGGCATTCCTGATAGGATAGCTACGAACCTGACGGTTCCAGAGAGAATAAATGAGTGGAACATTGAAGAGTTCAAGGAACTTGTAATTAAAGGCCCTTATAGCACTGATGGTGTTAATTATGTTATCCGGAATGATGGGAGACGCATCGATTTAAGATTTGTCAAAGATAGAAAAATGGTTGCGGAAACACTAAAACCTGACTTTATTATCGAGCGGCATCTCCGGGATGGCGATATAGTTCTTTTTAACCGGCAGCCTTCCCTTCACAGGATGTCCATAATGGCTCACGAAGTGAAAGTAATGCCCTATCGAACATTCAGACTTAATCTTGTTGTTTGCCCACCCTACAACGCAGACTTCGATGGTGATGAGATGAATCTGCATGTACCTCAGAGCGAAGAAGCGAGAGCCGAGGCAAAAACACTAATGCGGGTTCAAGAGCAGATACTGTCGCCGAGGTATGGAGGACCAATTATCGGGGCCATACAAGACTACATTTCGGCTGCATTTCTTCTCACGAATAAGGACACTTTGCTAAGCAAGAAAGAGGTCTGTCAGCTTCTAATGGCCACGGAATATCGTGACGATCTTCCAAAACCGACAGTAAAGAGGCCGCGACCTCTCTGGACCGGAAAGCAGATATTTAGTCTGTTACTGCCAAGAGGTCTCAACCTCACCTTTAGGGCAAAGGTGTGTCGCAAATGTGATGAATGTAAGAAGGACAAGTGCCCTTATGACGGTTATGTTGTTATCAAGGACGGAGAGCTAATTCAGGGAGTAATAGATAAGAAAGCGTTTGGAGCGGGACAAGCCGGCAGCATGTTTCACAGAATTGTAAAAGATTATGGACCCTATACAGCCCGCGTATTCCTCGACTCAGTAACAAGAATGCTCATTCAATATCTGGAAATCAGAGGATTTACGATGGGTATGGATGACATTGAGATCCAAAAGGAAGCTTTAAGCAGAATTAATGAAATCCTTGAGAACGGGAAGAGCAAAGTAGCCGACCTAATCACAATCTACCACGAAGGAGAACTTCAAAGGCTGCCTGGAAGGACTCTCGAGGAGACACTTGAAATGAGAATCATGGAGGCTTTAACGGAGGCTAGGGACAAGGCGGGAACTGTTGCTGGGGAGTACCTAGGAATGGAGAAACACACAGTGATTATGACAAGAACGGGAGCTCGAGGCAATCCGCTTAATCTGGCTCAGATGGTTGCATGCGTAGGGCAGCAAGCAGTCAGAGGAAGACGGATCAGAAGAGGGTACAGAGGACGAACATTGCCACATTTCAAGCAAGGAGATCTAAGCTCAGAAGCCAGAGGCTTTGTAAGTTCTAGTTACAGGAGTGGCCTTAATCCCATAGAATTCTTCTTTCACGCCATGGGCGGAAGAGAGGGGTTAGTTGACACGGCTGTTAGGACAAGCACCAGCGGATACATGCAACGAAGACTCATAAACGCACTTCAAGATATCAAAGTAGAATATGATAATACGGTGAGGAATGCAGCAGGGGACATTATTCAGTTTGTGTACGGAGAGGATGGGGTCGATCCTGCCAAGAGCGATCACGGAAAGGCCGTAAATATCGATATTATCATTGAAAAAATCCTTGGTAAAACTGGAGGTAAATAACTACTATGTCTTATGCATCAGACAAAGTCATCAAGAATAGAATCAAGAAACTCCGAGAAGAGCAAATTATGCCTCCAATGATTATTGATGAATTGGAAAACAAGCTTGGAGAGCAAAAGATAACCAGGAAACAGCTAAACGCCATCATCAAAGAAACGATCAGAGCTTATCAGGAATCCCTGGTTGAGCCTGGAGAGGCGTCAGGAACAGTAGCAGCCCAATCCATGGGAGAGCCCGGCACTCAGATGACTCTCCGGACGTTTCACTACGCAGGCGTAGCTGAACTTGATGTTACATTGGGACTTCCTAGACTGATAGAGATCGTAGACGCTCGACGCAATCCCCCTACGCCCATGATGACAGTCTACCTAAAGCCAGAGGAAAGCACAGATGATAGTAAGGTGAAGGAAATCTCACAGGAGATTGAACTCACAAAGATTGAAAATATAGCCTATGATGTGGAAATCGATTTGACCAATATGCAGATACTAATTAAACTGGACCAAGAGCTTCTGGAGGATAAAGGAGTTACTACAGAGCAGGTATTAAGTAAGGTAAGCAAACTAAAAAAAGGAGATGCGGTCATTTCTCAGGATGATCCGAATGTCATAGTAGTTAATCCTAAAAGTCTTGAGCTGAGTGAACTTCAAAAGCTTCTTCAAAAGATCAGAAGCCTACCGATAAAGGGGCTGAAGGGGATAAGGCGTGTAATCATTAGAAAAGAGCACGGAGAATATATTATACATACAGAAGGGACAAACCTATCCGACGTGCTAAAAATAAAGGGAGTAGAGGGAATCAGGACTAGGAGCAATCACATACATGAAATAGCCACAACCCTTGGCGTAGAAGCGGCAAGAAACGCCATTATTCAAGAAGCTATGAGCGTTCTTGAAGAACAAGGACTCGATGTTGACATACGCCATATAATGCTTGTAGCAGATCTTATGACTTATACTGGAGAGATAAGACAAATAGGCAGACACGGCATAAGCGGACAGAAGTCAAGCGTTTTGGCAAGAGCCGCGTTTGAGGTGACTGTGAAGCATTTATTAGAAGCAAGCGTCAGAGGCGATGAGGATCCCCTTAAAGGGATAACCGAAAACGTTATAGTGGGTCAGATTGTACCATTAGGGACGGGGTCTATTGATCTCCTGATGGAAAAACGGGGTAAGAGGAGATAGAACCGATGATTGATGTAGATAAGGCGCTTAGAATAACAATTAAAAGCGGTAAGATCATAATAGGGTCAAAGAGAACACTAGAGGACATTAAGAAGGGCAAAACCAAGCTTGTCATAATGGCATCAAATGTCCCATCAGAAATCTCAAAGGACATTGAATACTATGCAAAGATCGGCAAAATTCCTACGTATGTTTATCCAGGCACGAGCTGGGATCTGGGATCAGTATGTGGAAAGCCTTTTATGGTCTCAACACTAGCAATAACCGACCCCGGGGACTCAAACATTCTAAAACTTGCAGAGGTGTAGGAGATTGGTGGCGCATGTTAAGCTAACGGCAGACGAAATGCATTACATTTCACTGTTTGAGAGCATTACCGGGGCGATCGCAAAGGACTGCATAATCGATGAAAACGGGGGAAGAATAATCTTTGTCGTCAAAGCAGGAAACATAGGCCTTGCCATAGGACGAGGTGGATCCAACATAAAACGGGTAAGGAAGTTCGTAGGGAAGCTTGTGGATGTTGTTGAACATGCAGTTACCGCAGAGAGCTTCATCAAAAACATCCTCGTACCCGCAAAAATCAAATCAATACACGTAACTGAAAGAAGCGACGGAAAGAAAATAGCGTCTGTCGAAGTAGAACCCAGCGATAGAGGAATAGCAATTGGAAAGAATGGCAAGAATATTATGAAAGCAAGAATACTCGCAAAACGCCATTTTGGAATAGATGATGTAAAGATTAAGTAGTAGGTATTTCTTGCCTGCAGACATCAAAATGAAGCCTAGAATTGGGCTTGGAATAGATCTTGAAATCTGGGATTTTATCGCACCGGTTTTTCTTTCTTTCCAATCAGCAGCGAATCTAAAGAAGCATTATTGACCTTAATTACTTTCCAGCGAACGCCAGGAAGGTCTCCCTTGGCACGACCCCTTGCGCCACCTATGCCAACAACTGTGACTTCGTCATGCTCATCAACAAAGTTCAAAGCCCCATCGCCGGGTAGAAAAGCAGAAATCTGCTTGCCATTCTTGATCAATTGAATACGAACACACTTCCGGATTGCTGAGTTCGGTTGCTTCGATTCCACACCGACCTTCTCTAGGACTATTCCTCTTGCTTGCGGTGCTCCTCCCAGAGGATCAGCTTTGACATCTAGTCTCAGCATTTTTCTTTTGTAATACCTGTCACTCCAGAGGAATTTTTTCCTCTTCCGCTTAAGCTTCCTTGTCGAGAATTCACCCTTGGGAGCTTTTGAACCAGGCAATCTATACCCTCCTTAGGACTGGCTAAGAAGTACAAAGATTCATATTTAAAGCTTCTGTCTAAACCGAAGCAAGGATTCATATACAGCTTGAGTGCAAATTCATAGCTTTAAATTACTTAGGTTTAAATAGAGTATTGTTTAAAGACTAGCTAAAGCTTAAGAGGCAATAACCATTAGATAAACCGAGGTCGAGGAGTTGCCGAGGAAGAAATCGAAGAGAAAAACGAAGAAAGAGACAGAAGAGAAAGAAGAAGTTCCGGAAGTGGAGAGTGAAGAGGCGGAAAAGCAATTCTTTGGGCGAGCAGAAGTAGTTTATAAGGCAAGTCCAAACTTCATCGTCAGATTGTGGTGGCTTTTCATAATATCAATAGCTGTGGCTGCATTAGGTGCTGTAAGACTGCTGCTATGGACCAGGAGTACGTTTTTTGACATCATTATGCCAATAACCACCGTAGTAGCTACATGGAATACTTACTATCTTTATGTTGTGTTAACAGGTATTCTATTCTTCGTTGCAATCGTTGTGCTGAGCCGTTACGTTACCAAAAACCGTTGGGTAGCTTATGCTCTTTTAGGAGTCTCAATCTTCTTCCTGATTCGCGTTATAGAAAACAATGTTACTGCGATAATATTGCCTGCTGTCGATGTAAGCCTTCCATTCTATACCGGTATCATATACTGGGGGATGGTGATTCAAGTATTCATTGTACCTTTCTTGCTGGAGAGGGTAAACAAGGACTTGGAAAGGATATTTGTATCGACCCGTTATGGCTTTCTCCTCGATACGGGATGGCTAAGGGATTGGGACATTATTCCTTATTTCATCGTCAGCGGTGTAGAAATAGACATGCCAAAAAACCCAATAAGAAAGTTCTTCCACTGGATATTCAAACTTGCCGATGTCAAAATATTCTTCTGGAGAAAGATCGAGATTGGGGGAACGACAACAAGATACTATAGGCTGAGAGACTACCCGGACGCCCCCGATCTGGTAAGATATATAAAGAGACACAGATATCGATTGACGTACCTGCACAAGAGGCTACCGGGTATTAAATACTGGCGGGATAGGCGGAAAATCATAACAAAGATCAGAGACGGAAAAGGCCCGTTAATCCTCAGTCCCGATGTCTTAGAAGAGATAAAAGACAAGACTCAAAAGAGATAAAAGACAAGGCTCAAAAGAGATAAAAGACAAGGCTCAGATATGATCGCTACTTGCTGTGAAAAACAGCTTTCAGCCGAGCCTTGATACCTTTTTAAGAGCTAAGGAAGCAATTACTCCTGCTACGGAAATGACTGCTGTTAACACAAAGAGAGGCGTATATGATCCCGTGAGGTCTCTAAGAAAGCCGCCTAAATAGGGTGCGACAATAGCTGATGAAAAGGCAAGAGTACTGACCATCCCAAGAGCTTTGTTCACGTTTCCAGGAGAAACTATGTCTTTGGGAATCGTAAAACAAGGTCCAAAGCTCATATTGCTGCCCCAGCCAATAATCATGAGCGTGCCCAGCAGATAGGCGAGGTTTGTTATCGGAGGGCCAGCAAGAATCAATATACTAACATTAATCCCCAACCCCACAGCCGTAACCAGGACTCTCTTTCCAGTTCTGT
>JBHLPL010000108.1:0-6713 GCA_048939465.1 Promethearchaeota archaeon
AAGTATTTTGACGAGATGCACCACCTATATGTCCCAAATAGTAAATACAAGAATGTTATTCGAGATTATTATAAGCTACTTGATGAGGAAATTGGTTCCATCCTTAGTCTTCTCAATGATGATGTAGCTATAATGATAGTCTCAGATCATGGTGTAAAGCGAATGAAAGGTGCTTTTGCTGTTAACCAATGGCTTATTGAGGAAGGTTTATTAAAAATAAGGAATCCCAATATACTCAAAACCAAGAAACAGGTTGAATTTAAGAGTCTTGACGTGGATTGGAGGTCTACGGTTGCTTGGGCCTGGGGAGGGTACTACTCACGCGTGTTTCTTAACGTCAAGGGACGAGAGCCTGAGGGCTTAATAGATCAAGACGACTATGAGAACATGAGAAGCATGGTAGCAAGGCGAATAGTGCAAATAAGAGGACCCGATGGTAAGAAATGGAATACTAGTGTGTATTACCCTGAAAACGTATATCCTAAAGCTATCGGCGATAAACCAGATATGCTGGTGTATCTTGATGATCTTTCATGGCGTGCTGCTGGAACGCTAGGATATGATACGAATTATTTGCCTGAAAATGATATAGGTCCTGACGACGCTGTACACTCAAGGCATGGTGTTTTTGCTCTGCACACACGAGAAATGGCTTCTTCAAAACGCGTGCGGCTTACAATATACGACTTTGCGCCAACAATTTTGAAGTTGTTTGGCATAAAAAAAGAGTTTAGGGGACACAGTGTTTTTTGACTTTTGTGATCTGGCTAACAGGACCCAGTGGTGCTGGTAAAACAGCTCTGGCAAACATATTAGAGAAAGAATTGAAAGAGATGGGAAAGAACGCAGAGGTATTAGATGGAGATGTAATACGTCGTACCCTGTATCCAGACATCGGCTATAGCAAAAATGCCAGAGAAATGCATAATAGGGTAGTTATCCACATAGCTGAGCTGTTGTCCAGGAACGGGGTTATTGCCATCATATCCCTAATATCTCCTTATCGCCGGATTCGAGAGTTTGCTCGAAATAAGCTTGGTCGACTCATCGAGATATATCTCAAGTGCCCTCTAGAGGTACGAATGCAGCGTGATCCAAAAGGATTATATGCAAAGGCCATACGTGGTGAAATCAAAGGTTTGACAGGCTATGATGGCGTCTATGAAGAACCAAAGAACCCAGAAGTAGTTTTGGAAACCAATATGACGAGTGTTGAAAAAGAAGCAGAACTTGTGCTAAAAAAGGCAACAGAACTTGGCTATCTCTAGGACAGGGCAATTTAATCTCTGCAGAAGACAGCATCTTGTAGAATGCGAAAGTATTCCTTCGATAATTTTCGCCAATCGTGCTCCATTGCTATTTTTGCCGCTCCTTCTCCAAGTCTTTTTGCTAGATCCTCATCGGTGAGCACTCGGACAACGGCGTTGGCAATCTCTTCAGGAGAGTCTACCAAATATGCATTTTCATTGTGAATGAATCCTTCCATCTCCAGATAACCTCTAAAACCGATTACCGGTTTGCCAGAAGCACACCATTCCCAGATTTTCAGTGCACCTCCTCTGAAGGGTAGAATGCAGACATCCGCCAACCTAACATAACGAGGCATTTCCTCATAAGGCAAAGCCCCGGTAATGGTGACATATTTCTCGATATTGAGTTTCCTTGCCAGCCACTTAATACCATCCACATCATCACCATCGCCGACAAGAAGTAAGTTTAGGTCAGGAATGCTTTTAGAAGCTATCTTCAGTGCATTTACGAGACGAGTCAGGTTATACATTTTCGCTATCTTGCCGTGATAGAACATTGTCTTTCCCTTAATGCCTAGTTCCTCCTTCAGTTTATCAATCTCCCTCGTATGGGAGGAAGAGGGGGGAACAAATAGCGTATTATCCACACCGTCAGATATTGCAGTAACCTTGTTTCTATCAAAACCTTCCCCAATTAGCTGTTGACTTAGCCCTACGAAATTCGTAACTACTCTATCCGCGCTCTTCAATATCGTTCTTTCGAGAAAACGAATTGTGATATACTTTGATCTCTGATAATTCCTGAAATGTTCAACAACCGGACTACCAATTAGCGCATCACCCCAATCCGCCACCCAAGGGATTCCTCCGAGCTTGCCAGAGAAGAAACCTATCGGGGCCATGTATGGAAAGTAGGATAATACTAGGTCTACATATCTTCTTCGTCTTACTGATTTAGCTATATTCTTAAGAATGGATAACGCATAACCTGCATAGTAACCGAACTGCCTGGCAGGTGCAATCCTAATATTCTCGACGACTGCCCCCATCTTTTCGAAACACCTGTTTAGAATTGTCCAGCGAGCAGTCGGCTGATGGATTCTGCCATGTCTTAACTCCCAAGTTCCAGCACTATAAGAGATTATCCTCATTGTTGATTACCCTGCAGATAGATTATTGTATGAGAACCTACTTCGTTTCTTGCAAACCTTGTTAAATAATCTCAAATATTTATTATAATATTAGTACGTATAGTCTGTAAGGAAATTAAGGTATATTATTATTTGAATCTTGTTTCAAAGAAGTCTGGTGATAGAAGGTGGTGATTCTAGTTACGGGTGGGGCAGGATACATAGGGTCGCAACTTGTTCAAGAAATACCCAAACATGAATCTTTCCAGGGGGAGACAATACGGATTCTGGACAATATGTTTAGAGAGCGATATGTAACTCTCTGGAGCCTGCCTAAGGAAGTGAAGTTCGAATTCATTGAGGGTGATATAACAAAAGAAGAAGATGTAAAACGTGCAATGAAAGATGTTCATCTTGTATTTCACTTGGCAGCTATTACCAATGCGCCCTTGAGTTTTGAACGTAAAGAACTGACGAAACAAGTCAATCTGATTGGCACTAAGAACGTTCTAAAGCACGCATTAAAAAACAATGTTGAACGTCTTGTCTATTCTTCGACCGCCAGCGTTTATGGTCCTGTTGAAGGTATAGTTAGGGAGGATCATGAGTGTAAACCAGAAAGCCCATATGGATTGTATAAATTACTTGGTGAAAAGGAATGCATAAGAGCTTATCAGGAAAATGGACTAAAAACACTAGCTCCTCGCTTATCAACAGTCTATGGCTACTCCATAGGTATGCGAGTTGATACTGTTGTAAATCGATTTTCATATCTGGCAGCCACCGGCAACCCTCTAACGCTTTTTGGCACAGGTGAACAGCGAAGGCCATTTCTTCATTTAAGAGATGCCGTGAATATGTTTCTGTTTCTGATCACACATACGGACGCAATTGGCGAAATATACAATGTGGTTGGACAGAATGCATCCATTAATGAAATCATAACTATCATAAGGAAGTTTATACCAGACGCAAAGATAAAAAGACTGACAGGTACAAAACATCTAGAAGAACTGTCCTATATGCTGGACGACAGCAGAATAAGAAGGCTAGGATATAAGACAAGATACAACTTAGAAGAAGGGACAATGGAGCTGCTTGATAAGTTTGGGAGATAATTAGGAATGATAAAAGATGTTGAATTTATTCCGCTAGAAGTTCATATTGACGACAGAGGCTATCTAATAGAGATAATACGTTCAACGGATCCTCATCTTAAGAAGTTCGGTCAGGTCTATGTCGTAGGTAATTTCGTAAGTGGCATAATTCGGGCGTTTCACAAACATACGGAGTTATGGGATTATTTCTTCATAAGTCACGGGGCAGCCAAGTTTATATTGGTTGATGATCGGAAAGAAAGTCCAACTTACAAGGAAATCAACACATTCATAATCAGTGAGAAAAACCCAAGTTTGCTTATAGTCCCACCGGATGTCTATCACGGGTGGATGTCGCTAGAGGACGATACGCAACTAATCAGCACGGCAAGTGAGGTCTACAGACGTGAAAAACCCGACGAAGTAAGAATTCCTCCCGACTCCTTTGGGGATCTTTGGGCAGTAAAAGGCAGATGATTGAGTGGAAGACTTTGAAAGCAATCATATTAGCGGCGGGGCCAGGTAAGAGATTAAGACCACTAACGCACACTGGGCCAAAGCATTTGCTTCCGGTAGCCGGGAAACCTGTGATCCAATATGCCATTAATGCTCTGAGAAATGCCGGCATTCAAAATATCGGAGTGGTTGTAGGCTATATGAAAGAACACATAATAGACTATCTACAGGACGGTTCGGATTTCAATGCTAAAATAACTTACATCGAACAAGCAAAACAAAAGGGCATAGCACACGCTATTCGATGCGCTAAGGACTATGTTGCAGATGAACCTTTTTTGGCCTATTTAGGAGATAATTTGATAAGAGACGACCTGAAAGCGTATATAGGCAACTTCAGTAAAAGGCAAGCGGATGCTATGATTCTTCTTGCAAAGATACCTGACCCTGAAAGGTTTGGGGTAGCCGTTGTCAAAGAGAACAAGATAGTGCGGCTGGTAGAAAAACCTAAGCAACACATAAGTGATTTAGCTTTGGTGGGTGTTTATTTTTTGAGGCCAATAATATTTGAAGCTATTGATTCCATAACTCCTTCTTGGCGAGGAGAACTCGAGATTACAGACGCCATTCAATATCTTATAGAAAAAGGCCATAGAGTCGATTACAGAATCATAAGTGGTTGGTGGGCAGATTCTGGAAGACCAGAAGATCTGATAGAGGTCAACTATCTAGTTTTGGACGAATTGCAAAGTGAGATAAAGGGCACCGTAGAAAAAGGTGCATCGCTATACGGGCGGATACACATAGGTGAAAATACCGTAATTCGTTCAGGCACTCAAATTAGAGGACCAGTCTATATAGGTAAAAAGTGCGAAATTAAGCCAAATACGTACGTAGGACCTTATACGTCAATTGAGGACGATGTAATAATAAAAGGCGGCGAAATAGAAAATAGCATGGTATTTAGTGGGTGTCATATAGAAATTGAAGGAGAAAGCAGAATAGTTAGCAGCATCATTGGAAGCAATAGTGTAGTTACTCAGCAAAAGCAAATTAAACCCAAAGGTATCAAAATTGTCGTGGGGGAGAATGCCCGAATAACTCTCTAGTTATTATTTCACAATTATAATTCAAGACCGCCTTACTTTAACAATCTTTCTCAGCAAGATTAGGATTAGACCGCTAATTACATCATATGGACGGGGTAGGTTCTTCCATGGATTTCTTTTTGATGTATTTTAGGCCCTCTTCGAAGCTTATCATTCTTACGGCTAAATCTTTTTTGATTTTTTCAACGTTAAGGCATGGCTTATGAGGTCTTTTGGCTTTTTGGGGCAGATCTTCTCCAATTATAGGAGTTATTAGCGATTCATCCAGATCAAAAGTCTTGGCTGTTAACACTGCCATTTCATATCGACTGTGACAAGTACTCCCAGTTGCATGGTATGTTCCCCTAGCTGCATTCTGAGCAACAGCAAGAATAGCCTCAGCAAGATTCTCTGCCAACGTGGGATTGTCCCATTGATCAGTGAAGGTCTTAATACTCTGTCTTGCTCTCAAGTTCTCCAGAATCCAGTTAAGAAATCTGGACCTTGGACTCCACGAATAGATTATAGCAGTCCTTAGTACTGTACCGTCAGCCGCCAGAACTATTTTTTCTGCCTCCAGTTTACACTTAGCATACCAATTCAGTGGATTGGGTTCATCTTCTTCAGAATATGGGCTCTTCTTATTTCCATCAAAAACATAGTCTGTGCTTATGTAAATCATATGCGCATCAACAAGTTTAGCTGTCTCAACCACATTTCGTGTTCCTACAACATTTACTTGCCAAGACTCGTCCTTATGTTCTTCGCAATAGTCGACTTTATGCAGTGCGTGGGTATCAATTATGACATCTGGCTCGATTCTTGTGATTAGCCTTGCTACATTAGTTTTTTCGATTACATTCAGCATTTGAAAAACGGCAAGTTTGGTCAACATTGATGGGGGTTCATTATTATTGTATGTTGCCATAATTCTAAAACTTTTGCTAGACGCATGAAGAACAACCCTAGATCCCAGTAATCCTGACCCGCCAATTACTAATATTCTCATAACCTCTCCTTCCTTAGCTTCACTTTACTATATTATCGATTCAGAGAGTTTAATACATGGATGGTCATCTATAAACAGAATGCCTTAGGAATTCAAAAACCTAGCGCGGCTGTTCCAAGATAATGATAAAAGAATCTTTGAATGTGGTATTAAACCTTTGGAGATAGTACAGAATCTAAGTGAGAAATTCCCTTATTCAAGTACATAGTTCGTAGCATTTCTTATGCAACCATCCATATTTAAATACTTAAATTCTGCAAATCTTCCAACCAAATCTATTCCAACTTTTCTTAAATATCCCATTACTTCTGCAAGATTTCTACTGCAATCTAAGTCATTTATGACATAGGCGTATTTTATTCTCTTCATTTTTCTGAAACATACATCTTCTTCATTTATTATCTTTAATTCATGTAGGTCGCTGATTGTTCTCTCAGTTATTCTCTCCTCTTTCATTTTCCAAAGATTATCGCCAAAATTACAGGTAATCTCAGCCAAAACAGATGATTTCCCTTTGGGAGCAACATATTGGCTATAATTTGAAGGAAAACTTACTCTATGTGTTAAGATCTCCTTATCAGGTATATATAGCCATGAGAAGTCATTGATCTTAGACTTCTCAATGCCAATTAAAACAGTAATAAGGGAATTATACTTAAGACTTTTTGCAGCATTTATGACTT